>NZ_JBEAFZ010000017.1:0-34516 GCF_040062415.1 Klebsiella sp. GG_Kp173 | reverse complement strand
AGGCCCGGCAAGCGCAGCGCCGCCGGGCAGGACACCTCCGGCGCCATACCTGCCTTTGTGCCGGATGGCGCTACGCTTATCCGGCCTACAGGATCCTCTCCTGAGCCCCTATACCGTAGGCCCGGCAAGCGCAGCGCCGCCGGGCAGGACACCTCCGGCGCCATACCTGCCTTTGTGTCGGATGGCGGCATAAATGCCTTGCCCGGCCTACCGGCGCCTCCCGCAGGCTTATGCTACTCCGCCGGGCAACTAACGCCAGGCGGCTTATTTCACGCCTTCTGCTTGGCCTCAGACTCCTGACTGCTGTTCAGCGCCAGCGAGACCGCCAGCGTCTGGGCCAGGCACAGGGAAGCAACCTGCGAGCGGAAGCCATCCACCTGCGCTTCCCGCACCACAAAGCAGACATCGCTGAAGGCCGCCAGCGGGCTGACCTGGCTGTCGGTAATGGCGATCTGCCGCGCTTTGCGCTGCGCGCCCAGCTCCACCAGCTCGACCACTTCCCGAGCGTACGGCGAGAAGCTCACCGCCACCACCACGTCTTTCGGGCCGACCAGACTCAGCTGCTCGGTGAACATGCCGCCGAGGCCGTCGATCAGAAAGGCTTTGCGATCGAGGTGGCGCAGCGCATAGGTCAGATAGGAGGCGACGCTGAACGACCGGCGCAGGCCAATGACGTAAATATTTTCCGCCTCGCCCAGCAGGGCCACCGCGCGCTCCAGCTCATCGCTGGAGGTCTGCATCGCCAGCTGCTGCAGCGCCTGGTTGTTCACCATCGTGAACATATTGAGGATTTCCGTCGGCGTTTCCGGCGGGCTGGACTCATCGCTGGTGGTCTGGCGGAACAGACGGGCGCGCTCGGTATAGTTGGCGGTCTCTTCCATCAAATGCTGCTTGAACATCTGTTTCATTTCGTTAAAGCCGCTGAAGCCGAAGGCGTTGGCAAAACGAATCAACGTAGAAGGGGGAACGTCCGCCTGTTGCGCAATGGAGGCCACGGTATCGAAAGCCACGCTATTGCTGTTATCAAGGATATAGCGGGCGACCTGTTTCAGACGTTTGCTTAACGTATCGTAGCGACGCCTGATTTCATCCTGCAGGATGGTCAGCTGTGTTGGGTTATTGGCCATAGAGTGCGCTCTGAGAAAATGGAAGGAATATGGCTTCCAGTGTACCAAATGAAGCGAATTTTTCATTTATTGCGACGAAATACGCGATTCATTTCACGAAGAAACAGAAAAACGCCCGCTCCGCAAGGTGACGGAGACGGGCGTTGGGGGATCAGCGGCGGGCTTCCCGCCAGTAGCCAATAAGCGTCAGGTAGTTGCGTTTCACTTCCTCTATCAGCGCCTCATCGCTGAGCTCTCCCTGCATCCAGCGCCGCGACGGCTGGCCAAAGATGGTGCGCCCGACGGCGAAACCTTTGATCATCGGGTGTGCGGCCGCCTCGGCGAAACCGGCGCGCAGTTTGTCGGAAGGCGCGTCGAGGCCGAGGATCAGGATCCCGCGGCTCCACGGATCTTCGCGCTCGATAAGGGCGGTGATCTGCTGCCAGCTGGCGCTGGAGAGCGGCGGCAGCTTCCACCAGTCCGGCTTGATCCCCAGCTGATAGAAGTGTTCCAGCATGGTGTGGTAATGGCGCTCGTCTTTGTCCGGGCCATTTTCCGGCAGGATCACCTCCAGCAGCAATTCATGGCCTGACTTGTTACAGGCCTGCCACACCTCGAGCAGCAGGGCGTCCTGCTCTGCACGCAGCGCCGCCGGGTCGTCCGGGTGATAGAAGACCAGACATTTGACGACATGCTCCAGCGGCCAGTCGATCAGCTGCGAGCCGATGTTGCCATGCTCCAGACGCAGCGGTCGCGAGCTGGGCAGTTCGATAGGGCGCCCGATCCACCAGCCCTTGCCGGTAATGGCGTTCAGCGCGCGCTGGCCGTAGGTGCCGTCGGCCAGAATACCGCTGCGCTGGTCAAGGCCCGCCTCCTGCGCCGCCGCTTCGGCCGCGGCCAACAACAGCAGCTTGAGCTGCGGAATGCAGGCTTCATCGCGCCCGGCCTCCCGCGCCAGATCGGCCAGCTGTTTGCGATGGTCGAAGGCGAAAATGCACAGCTCCGGCCACTGCTGGCGGCGGCTGGTCACCCGGTGCAGGTGGTTGAGGCGATCGTCGACGTCCGGGCGCGGCACCGATTCGGCGCGCTGCAGGTAGTCATCGAGTTCGACTTTGGTCGGCATCGCCGGCGCACAGCCGTGGCGGGAGACCACCAGCGCCCCGCAGGCGTTGGCATAACGGCAAGCCTGCTCCCAGCCCTCGTCGTTAAGCCAGCCGCGCAGCAGGCCCGACATAAAGGCATCTCCGGCGCCCAGCACGTTGAGCACCTCCACGCGCACGCCCTGCTGCAGCGGCACCTGGTCCCAGCTGTCCGGGATGTCGCCTTCCAGCACCACGCAGCCCATCGGCCCGCGCTTGCAGACGAGGGTGGCTTTGGTGGCATTGCGCACATTTTTGAGCGCGGTCAGGGTATCGGTGCTGCCCCCGGCAATATGAAACTCTTCTTCGGTTCCCACCACCAAATCGAACAGATGCAGCACTTCCTGCAGCTGGCTGGTGACCGGCCCGGACTCAATGAAACGGGTTTCGCCATCGCCGAGCGAGGTGAGTCCCCACAACACCGGACGGTAATCGATATCCAGCGCGGTACGCAGGCCGTGACGGCGGGCGTACTCCAGCGCCTTCAGCACCGCGGCGCGGGTGTTGGCATGCGACAGATGGGTGCCGGTCACCGCCAGCGCCCGGGAGGAGGCAATATACTCCTCGCTAATGTCGTCAGGCGTTAAGGCCATATCGGCGCAGTTATCGCGGTAGAAAATCAGAGGGAAAGTCTCCTGATCCTTTATCCCCAGCATCACCAGCGCGGTCAGGCGGGATTTGTCGGTAATCAGATACTCAGTATCCACCCCGGCGCGGTTGAGCGTTTCACGCAGGAAACGGCCGTTGTGTTCATCGCCAACGCGCGCCAGCATGGCCGATTTCAGCCCCTGAATCGCGGTGCCAAAGGCCACGTTGCCGGAGGAGCCGCCCAGATATTTCGCGAAACTGGCAACGTCTTCTAGCCGCGAACCGATCTGCTGGGCATAGAGGTCGACGGCCACCCGACCTATACAGATGACGTCGAGCCGCTTTACTGCTGCATTCATAGCTAGGATTTCCTTTTTGGTGTCTGCTGCCTGGAAGGGTCGGGATCCCGACGTCGACTCCGTGAACAGCCTGAGGGTTATTGGTTACCCTTAGTTTGAGAAATAAATATTTCATTTGCAAACTCGTTCGAAATTAAAAAACCAAAAGTGTGAGGGATCTACCACTCTGCCGCACTGAGCCTCGCGTGAGCGCGGATCGTCCCCACTGTTGACCCGGGAGAAAATGAAACGCCACACGACATCCATTTACCTATGATTTTTAAGGGGATATTTCCGTGTGCTGCGGCAAAAAAGGGCCCGAAAACGTGTCAGGAATGTAAGTGAAACGTATGAAATGGGTAGAGAGTTTGATCCTTCTCGCAAAATGAAATATTTCTTCTGTATTTGTATTTAATGAAAAAAATGTTTGCCTATAATCCACAGGTATTCCAGTGACGTGAACGACGGCCCCGGCGGCATCGGCGCGACGCCACACACAAATACTGAACAATAAGGATTGTGCATCATGGGCAAACTGAGACTGACAACGGCGCAGGCGCTGGTGAAGTTCCTCGATAACCAGTACCTGGAAGTGGATGGCGTAGAGCTGAAGTTCGTGAAAGGCATTTTCGCGATATTCGGCCATGGCAACGTCCTGGGGCTGGGGCAGGCGCTGGAGCAGGACAGCGGCGACATGCGCGTCTATCAGGGGCGCAACGAGCAGGGGATGGCCCACGCGGCCACCGGTTTTGCCCGCCAGGCCTTGCGCCGGCAGATTATCGCCTGCACCTCCTCCATCGGTCCGGGGGCGGCCAACATGATCACCGCCGCCGGCACCGCCAGCGCCAACCGCATTCCGCTGCTGCTGCTGCCGGGCGATGTCTTCGCCACCCGCCAGCCGGACCCGGTGCTCCAGCAGATTGAACAGAGCTACGATCTCAGCATCAGCACCAATGACGCCTTCCGCGCAGTCAGCAAATACTGGGACCGCATTACCCGCCCGGAACAGCTGATGAGCGCCTGCATCAACGCCATGCGCGTCCTGACCGACCCGGCGGAAACCGGCGCGGTGACGCTGTGCCTGCCGCAGGATGTGCAGGGCGAAGCCTGGGACTACCCGGAATCCTTCTTTGCGCGCCGGGTGCACCGTCTTGACCGCCGCCCGGCCAGTGCCGCGCAGCTGGCGGACGCCGTCGCGGCCATCAAAGCCAGTCGTAAACCGCTGATCGTCTGCGGCGGCGGGGTGAAATACTCCGGCGCGGGCGAAGCGCTGTCCCGTTTCGCCGAGCGCTACGGGGTGCCCTTCGCCGAAACCCAGGCCGGGAAGGGGACGGTGGTCTCTTCTCACCCCCTGAACGTCGGCGGCGTCGGCGAGACGGGCTGTCTGGCGGCGAACCTACTGGCGAAAGAGGCCGACCTGGTGATCGGCGTTGGCACCCGTTTCAGCGATTTTACCACCGCCTCGAAATGGATTTTCCAGCACCCGGAGGTGCGTTTCCTGAATATTAACGTCAGCAACTTCGACGCCTGGAAGCTGGACGGTATTGCCATGCTGGCGGACGCCCGGGAAGCGCTGACCGCCCTCGACGCGGCGCTGGCGGACAGCGGCTGGCAGGCCGGCTGGGGCGCGCAGATCGAGAGCGTGCAGAGCCGTCAGTTAAAAGAGACCCAGCGCGTCTACCAGGCGGTGTGGCAGGAGAAATCCTTTGTCCCGGAGATCGACGATCATCTCGATCGCGAATCAGTGTATCGCGAATTCCGCCAGATCACCGACTCCACCCTGACCCAGAGCAGCGTCCTTGGGGTACTGAATGAAACGCTGCCGGCCGAGGCGGTGATCGTCGCGGCGGCGGGCAGCCTGCCTGGCGATCTGCAGCGCGTCTGGCGCAACCGCGCGGAAAACACCTACCACGTGGAGTACGGCTACTCCTGCATGGGATATGAGGTCAACGCCGCGCTGGGCGTGAAGCTGGCGCAGCCGCAGAGCGAAGTCTACTCCCTGGTCGGCGATGGCTCGTTCATGATGCTCCACTCTGAACTGGTCACCTCTCTGCAGGAGCGGGCGAAGATCAACGTCGTGCTGTTCGACAACATGGCCAACGGCTGCATCAACAACCTGCAGATGGAGCACGGGATGGACAGCTTCGGCACCGAGTTCCGTTACCGCCAGCCGGAAACCGGCCAGCTGCAGGGCGGCCTGGTGCCGGTGGACTTCGCCACCATCGCCGCCGGCTACGGCTGCAAAACCTGGCGCGTCACCACCCTGGACGAACTGCGCCACGCGCTGGACGCCGCCCGTCGCGAAACGGTCAGCACCCTGATTGATATTAAAGTGCTGCCGAAGACCATGGTGCACAAATACGGCAGCTGGTGGAACGTTGGGGTCGCCCAGACGGCGCTCTCTGAGCGGATCCGCAAAGTTGCGCAAATGATTAATGAAAAGCGCGCCCAGGCGCGTGATTACTAAAACGAACATCCACTCTGAATCCTACAGACTTACGGAGAAAACCATTATGTCGCTCAAATTAGGTGTCATCGGCGCTGGCGCTATCGGTAAAGAACACATCCGTCGCTGCACCCAGGTTCTGCAGGGCGCCACCGTTGTGGCGGTGTCTGATATCAATGCCGACAACGCCCGCGCGGCGGTCGCGCTGCCGGGCGTGCAGGCGGAAGTCTACGCCGACGGCCACGACGTGATTAACGCCAGCGATGTCGATGCCATCCTGGTCACCTCCTGGGACCCGACCCACGAAGAGTACACCCTGGCCGCCATCGCCGCCGGTAAGCCGGTGTTCTGCGAAAAACCGCTGGCGATGACCGCGGAAGGCTGCCGCCGCATCGTCGATGCTGAAATGAAGGCCGGCCGTCGCCTGGTGCAGGTTGGCTTTATGCGCCCGTACGACGAAGGCTATCTGGCGCTGAAAAAAGTGATCGACGATGGCGATATCGGCGCGCCGCTGATGCTGCGCTGCGCCCACCGCAACCAGTCGGTCGGCGAGAACTACACCACCGATATGGCGATCACCAACACCCTGATCCACGAGCTGGACGTGCTGCGCTGGCTGCTGAACGATGACTACCGTTCCGTGCAGGTGCGCTTCCCGCGCTCCACCTCGCACACCCACGCGCGTCTGAAAGATCCGCAGATCGTCTCCTTTGAAACCAAAAAAGGCACCCTGATCGACGTCGAGGTGTTCGTGAACTGCCAGTACGGGTATGACATCCAGTGCGAAGTGGTCGGCGAGACCGGAATTGCCCGTCTGCCGGAGCCGTCTGCCGTCCAGATGCGCAAGTCCGCCAGCCTGTCGACTGCCATTCTGACCGACTGGAAAGACCGCTTTATCAAAGCCTACGACGTCGAGCTGCAGGCCTTTATCAACGACGTCAAAGCCGGCCAGCTGCACGGCCCGTCGGCCTGGGACGGCTACGCGGCGTCGGTGGCGGCGGACGCCTGCATTAAAGCGCAGGGAACCAGCGAGCCGGTTGAAGTGACGCTGCCTGAGTGCCCGGCATTCTATAAACGTTAAGCACGTTTTGCTGACGGAACTTCTTTGCACAGGTAACGACGATGAAAATTGCCTTTGATGTGGATGTCATTAAGGACCTCGGGATCACCCGCATGGTCCATCAGGTAGCGGAGTGGGGCTACAAGTACATTGAACAGTCGCCGCACCCGCAGATTAACCCGTTCTACAAGCACCCGCGCGCCAGCCGGGAGATCATGGCGGAGTACAAGCAGGCGCTGCGCGATACCGGCCTTGAGCTGTCGTCGTTTATCTGCGTCTACCGCTGGTCCGGCCCGGACGAACTGCGCCGTCAGGCGGCGGTGAAAAACTGGAAACGGCTGGTAGAAATTGCGGTGGAGATGGGCGTTCAGGTGATCAACACCGAGTTCTCCGGCGATCCGAATCAGCCTGAGATCTGCGATGAAATGTTCTATCGCTCGATGGAAGAGCTGTTGCCGATTTTTGAGCGGGAAGGCATTCGCGTGGAGATCCAGGCGCATCCCTGGGATTTCTGCGAAGAGAACAATGAAACCGTCGATATCGTGAAGTCGTTCCGCAGCGATAACGTGAAGTACGTCTACAGCGTGCCGCACACCTTTTTCTACGACAAAGGCGTCGGCGATGTGGCGAGCATGCTGCGCTATGCCGGGAGCGATCTCTCCCATGTCCTGATTGCGGATACCCGCAATCATACGAAACATTGCCGCTATATCGTTAACCCGCCGGGCGTGGATGCCGTGGTGCACCAGCACGTAGGCGTCGGGGAAGGGGATGTGGATTTCGACGCGCTGTTCCGTACCCTGCGCGAAATGAAATTCGCCGAGCAGACCTTCAAGGTCGGCGGGGAGCCGATTGTCGCCACCTCGCTGTTTGGCTACCCGGAAAAAATGAAATACCAGGCAGTGGAAACCCGTGAACTCATTGAACGTGAATTGCTGCGCCGTTAAGGCGCAGCGGCAGGAGCCCTACTATGAACAAAGATAACGTCAAACTGGCTATCGCCCCGATCGGCTGGACTAACGATGATATGCCGGAGCTCGGCAGCGAAAACACCTTCCAGCAGATCGTCAGCGAAATGGCGCTGGCCGGCTTTACCGGCAGCGAAGTCGGCAGCAAATATCCGCGCGACCCGGCGGTCCTCAAGCCGATGCTAGATATCCGCGGCATTCAGATCTGCAACGCCTGGTTCAGCACCTTTTTCGCCAACGGCCAGCGGGAAAAAACCATTGATGAATTCGTCAATCACATGAACTTCCTGCATGCGATGGGGGCGAAAGTGATTGGCTGCTCCGAGCAGAGCGGCAGCATCCAGGGGCTGGATAAACCGATCCTCGGCGATGCGAAGCCGTGCTTCAGCGACGAAGAGTGGCAGCGGGTAGCGGAAGGCTATAACACCCTCGGTCGCCTGGCGGCGGAGAAGGGGATGCAGGTCTGTCTGCACCACCACATGGGCACCGGCATCCAGACCACTGCGGAAATCGACAAGTTTATGTCGCTGGTGGACGAGCGCGTCTTCCTGCTGTTCGACACCGGCCACGCCTGGTATTCCGAAGGCGGCGAAGCGCCGATGCTGGCGATCCTCAAAAAGTATCTGCCGCGCATCAACCACGTTCACCTGAAAGACGTCCGTCCGCCGGTGATCGACCAGGTGCGCCGCGACGGCCTGTCGTTCCTCGACGGCGTGAAAAAAGGCACCTTCACCGTCCCGGGCGACGGGGTAATCGATTTCCGTCCGGTGTTCAAGCTGCTGGACGACTTTGGCTATAAAGGCTGGATGGTGGTGGAAGCCGAGCAGGATCCTGCTCTGGCCAATCCTTTCGAATACGCCGTCAAAGCGCGCAAATATATTCGCGAAACGGCAGGGATCTAATCGTTGTGACATTTTCAGGCCATACCGGGTATGGCCTGCTTTTTTTCCTTTCACAACCGGACTCAGGGCTTAACCACAGCGCCGGACAGTTCCCTCTCCCGGGATTAGGGCTCAACCACAGCGCCGAACCGTCCCCTCTCCCTCAGGGAGAGGGCCAGGGTGAGGGTGACGATGACGGGTAAAGCGTCACTTCACTTCCGCCAGCGCGGTCTTATCCACATACGGTTTCATCAGCGCGTCGGCTTCCTTCTGCGCCGCCTGCACTGCCGCTTCCGGCGTCACTTTGGCATCGTTAACCACCGCCGCCAGCTGGTTCTCCATCGCCTTACGCACCGCTACGGTCTCCCAGGTGGAGTACCACGGATGGGCGTACTTCAGCTGCTCAAGGGCGATCGCCGCCCGCGGATCCTGCTGCAGATAGGCCTTCATCTCCGGCGTATCGTATGACGCCTTGCGCGGTGAGAAGTAGCCGGTGAAGCGGCTCCACGCGCCGTTCACGTCGGGGCTCACCAGATAGGTCAGGAACTGATACGCCGCTTTCTTCTGCGCCTCGCTGATGCCTTTAAAGCTCACCAGGCTGGCGCCGCCGATCGGCACCGCGCGCTGTTCTTTGGCCGGCAGCATCGCCACCCCAAGCTCAAAATCTTTGCTGTTCTCGCGCATAAAGCCCAGCGCGCCGGTGCTGAGCATCGCCATCCCGAGCTTGCCGGAGAAGAAAGCAGCGCTGATCTGCTTCGAGTTCAGCACCCCGGACGGCATCACCTTGTCCTTGTAGATCAGATCCTGCCAGAAGCGCAGGGCGCCGATGGCGGTCGGTGAGTTGTAATAGACCTCGCCCGGATAGTCTTCGTTAAAGTATTTCCCGCCATTGGCGCGCACCAGTGCCGAGAAGATCCAGCCGCCGTAGTCGTCATTGGTCGACGGCAGCATGATCCCCCACTGGCCTGTGCTCTCGTCGGTCAGCTTTTTGGCATCGGCTAGCAACTCGGCCCAGGTCTGCGGCGGCTGTTTGATCCCGGCCCGATCGAACATCGTCTTGTTGTAGTAGAGGATCGGCGTCGAGTTATGGAACGGGATCGCATAAGTGGTGCCCATCACCTGGGCGTTCTTATGCATCGCGGGCCAGAATTCCTTTTGCAGAAAATCGCCGGCCTTTTGATCGCCATATTTAAACAGCTCATCCATCGGCAGGATCTCATCCTTCAGCGCCAGATCGGTGGTGAAGTTGGCGGACATGATCACCAGCGCCGGCGGCTGCCCGGCCTTTTGCGCCGATTCGGCTTTGATCTTGGTGGTGTCGTAGTTGCCGGTGAAGATCCCGCGCACTTCGACATCCTGCTGCGAGTCGTTGAATTGCTTAATGACGCGGGTCATCTCCATGGTCAGCTTGCCGTCCACCGGCGCCGGGAACATGAAGTCTATTTTCTCTTTTGCCAGCGCCGCGCCGCTCAGGGCAAGACTGAGGCCAACCGTCAGGGCGGTGAGGGGTTTAAACATGATCTGTCTCCATCAGTAAATTATGCTGGGTCTCAGCATGAAAAAGATGCACATCGGCAGGCGAGAAGCCGAGGATCAGCGACTCGCCTTTCTCCGGCACCGTGCCGCGGTGGCGGCGGCTAAAGCGCAGGGTGCCGATCGGGGTGCTGACGTGGAGCAGGTAGTCGGCTCCCATCAGTTCTCGTTGCAGAACGGTGGCCGGCAGGCGCAGATGGCCCTCCTCCACGCGGTCGGTAATATGTTCCGGGCGAATGCCCAGCCAGACGCGGGTCTGATCCCGGTGGCGCGGCGGCAGCGGATGGCGCTGTTCTCCCAACAGTACTTCACCGTTGGCGCAGGGCAGCGACAGGAGGTTCATCGCCGGCGAACCGATAAACCCGGCGACGAACAGGTTGGCCGGGTTGGCGTAGAGATACTCCGGGCGCCCGACCTGCTGTACGTGGCCGCCGTTCATCACCACGATGCGGTCGGCCATCGACATCGCCTCGGTCTGGTCGTGGGTCACATAGATGGTGCTGGTTTTCAGCTGCTGGTGGAGGGCCATAATGCTGTCGCGCACTTCGCTGCGCAGACGGGCGTCGAGGTTGGAGAGCGGCTCGTCCATCAGGAACAGCCGCGGATTGCGCACAATCGCCCGGGCCATCGCCACACGCTGGCGCTGGCCGCCGGAGAGCTTCGCCGGTTTGCGGTCAAGCAGCGCCTCCAGCTGCAGCATCTGCGCCACTTTGTCCACCCGCGGCTGCCAGCTGCTTTTCTCTTCCTTGCGCACCTGCATGCCGAAGGTGATGTTGTCGCGCACCGACAGATGCGGAAACAGGGCATAGTTCTGGAAGATCATCGCGAAGTTGCGCTCGCGCGGCGTGGCGGCGGTGATGTTCTCATCATGCAGCCAGATTTGGCCTTCGCTAACCGGCTCCAGGCCGGCGAGCAGGCGCAGCAGGGTGCTTTTCCCGCAGCCCGACGGGCCGACCAGCACCACGAATTCGCCTTCGTGAATATCCAGCGACAGGGCGCTGAGCGCCGGCTTGCCGTCGAAACGTTTACTGATGTTTTGCAGACTGAGCATGGCGGTTAGCGCTCTTCCGTTGGGCAACTGATGTTTTCGTCGTACAACCACGGCCCGGCGTAGTGGGCCAGCGAGTGCTGGTAGCTCACCCACTGCTCGCCGACCTGGCGGTGCATCAGGCACGAAGCCGGGGAGAGGTCGTAATAGGGACGGGTGTCTTCGTGGCAGTACGGCACCTGATGGACGGTGCCGGGAATGGTGGAGATCAGCGCCTGGCGATACTGGGTCATGGTCAGGCTGTGGTTATGGCCGCAGAAGATGCGCGTCAGCGACGGGAAACGCTCCACCAGCGCCAGCAGACGGTGGCCGTTTTCGCAGGCGATCGGGTCCATCTGCGCATTGCCCAGCGGCAGAGGCGGGTGGTGCATAAAGATGGTCGCCGGTTTGTCGCCGCCCTCGAACAGCTGGGCTTCCAGCCAGCCGATGGTCTCGTCGGTCAGCCAGCCCTTCGAGGTGCCGGCGCGGCTGGAGTCGATAAACAGCAGGCGGGTGGCGAAGTCATCCACCGCATAGCGCATATTTTGCGCATCGTTGCCCAGCTGCGGGCACAGCGGGTGAAGATGCTCCAGAAAATGGGCTTTGTCGTCGTGGTTGCCGGGGATCAGATACAGCGGATAGTTCAGGCTGCCGAGGATCTGGCGGGCCATCCGATACTCCTCCGGGCGGCCGCAGTTGACGATATCCCCGCTCACCACCACCGCGTCCGGGCGCTCGCGCAGCGCGTTAAGCTGCGAGACCACATCGGCGTTGGCGGCGTTGACGTCGATAAAGCCGTACAGCTTCTCGCCGCGGCTGCGGAAATGGGTATCGGAAATGTGTGCTAACAGCATGAATCACTCCTTATTTGATCCCGGAGAAGCCGAAGCTCCGCAGGAACTGTTTCTGAAAAAGAATGAACGCCAGCATCAGCGGCAGGCAGACCATCAGCGTCCCGGCGCCGATGGTGCCCCACTGGCCGCCGGATTCGGCGCCCATGGCGAAGGAGACCAGCCCGACGGTCAG
Source organism: Klebsiella sp. GG_Kp173 (assembly GCF_040062415.1). Taxonomy (NCBI): domain Bacteria; kingdom Pseudomonadati; phylum Pseudomonadota; class Gammaproteobacteria; order Enterobacterales; family Enterobacteriaceae; genus Klebsiella; species Klebsiella sp. GG_Kp173. The sequence goes on along the minus strand of NZ_JBEAFZ010000017.1, from coordinate 22,404 downwards.
CACCTGCTTATCGGGATCGTTGAGCATCATCAGCGGCCACAGGTACTCGTTCCAGTGGTAGGTAATGCTGACGGTGGCGAAGGCCAGCACCGACGGCCAGGACATCGGCAGCAGCACGCGGAACAACACCTGCCACCAGCGGCAGCCCTCCATCAGCGCCGCCTCCTCCAGCTCTTTCGGGATGGCGAGGAACGCCTGACGCATCAGGAACACGCCGAACGCCGAGGTGAAGTAGGGCATCATCACCCCGGTGAGGGTGTTAAGCAGGCCGAAGGTTTTCAGGGTCAGCATGTTCGGCACCATCATCACTACCGGCATGATCATCAGCTGCACCAGGAACAGAAGAAACAGCGTCTGCTTGCCGCGAAACTCGTGGCAGGCGAAGACGTACCCGGCGGTGGTGATGGTCAACAGCTGCACAAAGAAGGTGCCGAAGGTGAAGATAAGGGTGTTGGCGTACAGGCTCAGCCAGTCGGCGCTGTTCCAGGCGTCGCGGAAGTTATCGAGGGTCAGCGGCAGGCGCGGCAGCAGCGAGGCCATATCTTCCCCGAAGGTGGTGGCGCTGAACGAGGTGGCCAGCATCCAGATAAACGGGCTGATCCACAGCAGCGCCAGGCAGCACATTAATACTGTAAGCGTAAAGGGCGACGAGCGGCGCAGGCGCAGCCACAGCGGACGCGCAGCGGCGGGTGTGCGGACCAGCAGCGGCGAGATGTCAGCGCTCATAGTGGGCTCCTTTCTCCAGCAGTTTCAGGTTAATCAGCGAGAAGGCGAACAGCCCGGCCAGGGTCAGGAAGGTGGCGGCGGAGGCTTTGCCAAGGTCGTGGGTATCCCAGGCGAGATTCTGGATGTAATAGAGCAGCACGGTGGTGGCGTTGTCCGGCCCGCCGCGGGTCATCACCGCCACGTGGTCGATCTGGGTGATGGAGTAGATCAGCGCGGTGGTGATCACAAAGCTCAGCGTCGGGCGCAGCAGCGGTAGCGTGACCTTAAAAAAGACCTGCGTGCGGGTAGCCCCTTCCATCAGCGCCGCTTCCCGCGTCGAGGCCGGAATGCTCTGCAGCCCGGCGAGGAAAAACAGCATGTAATAGCCGGCGAACTTCCACACGCCGATCAGCGCCAGGGCCAGCAGCGCGCTGTTGCTGCGCCCCAGCCAGTTGTTGTTCATCGGCCCGAACAGCTTCGCCAGATAGTGATCGAGCAGGCCGAGGCCGGGCATAAAGATAAACAGCCACAGCGCGGCGGCGCTGACCATCGGGATAATCATCGGGAAGAAAAAGGCGGTGCGCAGCCAGCGGTTGACGCGATGGTTCTCGCTCAGCGCCACCGCCAGCAGCAGGGCGAGGGTCACCCCGGGCACCACCGTCAGCAGGATATAGAGCAGGTTATTGCCCAGCGACTGCCAGAAGATGTTATCGGCAAACAGGCGGGCGAAGTTATCCAGCCCGACGTACTGTGCGCCGTCGCTGGCCATGCGGGTATCAAACAGGCTGTCATACACCGAACGCCCCAGCGGGAACCAGGTAAACAGCAGTAAAAACAGCAGGGAAGGCGACAGGATCAGCCAGGGAAGCCAGGTCTTTCTCATGGTGACGCGCATCTCGTTCAGCCATTTATCGAAGCCCGGATTGTGGGAAGCAATGACTACAGAGGCATGGCGGGGAGATGACGGTTTGATGAAGCGACGGGGAAAACGCCGGGCGAGCGGGCCGCCCGGCGGGAGAGAACCATCAGAAGTCGGCTTTCAGCACCGCGCGGTAGCGGGCTTTGCCTTCGCGAACGTGCTTCAGCGCTTCGTTAATCTGCGACATCGGGAACAGCTCGGTGGTCGGGGCCACTTTGCTGCGCCCGGCGAACTTCATCAGCGTGCGCAGTTCGGACGGGTTGCCGGTCGCCGAGCCGGAAATGCTGCGGTCGCCGCCGATAAGGGTAAAGGCCGGCACCGGGAACGGCTTCATCACCGCGCCGACGGTATGGAAGTTGCCGCCGTAGGCCAGGGCTTCGAAGTACGGCTGCCAGTCGAGATCCACCGCCACGGTGTTGATGATCAGGTCAAACTGACCGGCCAGCGCTTTTAAGGCTTCCGGATCGCGGCTGTTGACCACGCGATCGGCGCCCATCGCCAGCACTTCCTGCTCTTTGGCCGGGTTGGAGCTGAAGGCGGTCACTTCCGCCCCCATCGCCCGCAGCAGCTTAATGGCGATATGGCCGAGGCCGCCGATGCCGATCACCCCGACGCGGCTGGTGGCGGTGACGTGGTGGGTCAGCAGCGGTTTAAAGACGGTGATGCCGCCGCACAGCATCGGGCCGGCGGACGCCAGATCGATGCTCTCCGGCAGGGGGATCACCCACTGCCAGTCGGCGCGCAGCTTATTGGCGAAGCCGCCGCGGTTGAGAATGGTCGGCACCGAGCCTTCCAGACAGTTGATCTGGTTGCCGCTGATGCAGGCGTCGCAATGACCGCAGCTGCGCGCCGTCCAGCCGATGCCGACCTTCTGGCCAATCTTCAGCCCTTTATCCTGCGCCGCGCTGCCCAGCGCCGCCACCCGGCCAATCACCTCGTGACCGGCTACCAGCGGGTAGCTCGACATCCCCCATTCGTTGTCGATCATCGACAGGTCCGAATGGCAGATCCCGCAGTATTCCACCTCAACTTCGACATCTTCCGGCTGCAGCTCGCCGGCATCGTACTCCCACAGCGACAGATCGGCGCCCGCTTCTTTGGCGGCGTAGCTTTTAATGATGCTCATGTTCATTTCCTTGGGGTTGGCGTGATAACCCAGAAAGTGTAGAGCATGGCATTCCACGGCGCTTGGCAATCGGAGGGGTAGCGAAGCGGGCGGACCAGCCGCCCGTTAAGCTCAGCGGCTGGCCAGCGGCCACTGATTAAGGCGGATGCCGCGCTGCGGGGCGCTCTCGGCAAAATCATCCAGCACCGCCCGCACGTCCGGGTCGAGATAGCCGACGCTGTCGTGCTCGACGATCACCACGCTCTTTTCCGGAATTTTCGCCAGCAGGGCCAGCAGATGCGGATTGTGCATAAAGGTCAGATTCTGCTGGATGCGCAGCACGTAGTGGTCATCGTAGCGCGCCAGCTGCAGCGAGTGACGATGGCTGCGCCAGAGGCTGAACGCCATCTGGGTGGCAAGACCAATCCCGATCCCCGCCAGCATGCCGAAGGCAATAATCCCGCCGATGGTGGCGAGGAACGGGACGTACTGCGCCGCCCCCTGGCGGAACTGCTCGATGAACAGCCGCGGCGTCGCCAGCTTATAGCCGGTATACAACAGCACGGCGGCGAGGCTGGCGAGCGGGATCAGGGTCAGCAGACCGCTAAACCACAGGCCGCAGATCAACAGCAGTACGCCATGGATAAAGATCGACAGTTTGCTCTGCGCGCCGTTGCTAACGTTCACCGAGCTGCGGACGATCACCGCGGTGATTGGCATCGCCCCCAGCACGCCGGAGAGCAGATTGCCCACGCCCTGGGCGACCATTTCACGGTTCGGCGAAGGCGGCGGATTTTGCGGGCGCAGCTTTTTCAGCGCCTCCTGGCTGAGCAGGGTTTCGAGGCTGGCGACCAGCGCCAGGGTCACCGCCACCACCCACACCGACGGATTGCGCCACGCGCTCCACGCCGGAGACTCCAGCTCGCCCAGCAGCTCGCCGAGGCTGCCGAACGCCGGCAGGGTAATACGCGGCAGGGCGGCCAGCTGCTGCGGCGCAAAATGGGTCAGCAGCAGGGTGGTCACGCAGCCGAGCAGGACGGCGATCAGCGGCCCGGGGATCCAGCGCAGGCTCTTCACCCGGCGGATAAGCGGCGAGCCCCAGAGCCAGAGCACCAGAAGGCCGCCCGCGGCGACGGCAATCGCAGTGACGGAGAAAGCGGCATTGCCCTGAACCACATCGGCAAGCCCGGTCTCTTCCGCCGTGCCGAGCGCGACGGGGATCTGCTGCATAATCAGCAGGATGCCGATCGCCGCCAGCATGCCTTTGATGACGCTGGCGGGAACCAGCGAGATAAAGCGCCCGGCCCGCAGAATGCCGAACAGCAGCTGCAGCACGCCGGCCAGCACCAGCGCCATCAGGAAGAGGGAGAAGGAACCCAGGGATTCAATGGCGGCGACGACGATGGTGACCAGTCCGGCGGCGGGGCCGCTGACGGCGAAGCGGGAGGGGCTGAGGGCGGTGACGACCAGGCCGCCGATGATGCCGGTCAGCAGGCCAACGAAGGGCGGTAAGCCGCTGGCCTGGGCGATGCCGAGGCACAGCGGCAGGGCGACAAGGAAGACGACGATGCCGGCGAGAGAGTCCTGACGAAGCGTATTCATGGGGCGTGCTCCTGCGGTGAGAGGTGTTCGACGAGGGTGGTTAAATGGCCGGAAGCCAGATCGTAGACGCAGCCGTGCAGGCTGAGCGGCCGCCCGCTGGCGAGCACCGTCTGCACAGGTTCACTCTCCAGCAGACGGGCGAACTGGGCGCGAACGTTGGCTTCCACCAGGGCGTCCAGCGTACGGTGAGAGCGCTCCGCGTCGGCGCTGGCACTGGCGCTGACGGCGGGGGAGGCCGCAACACAACAGTCATCGGCGATCTGCGCCATTTCGTGATGCAGGGTGTGGCGCAGCTGGCCGATGCGGCGAGCCAGCGCCGAGGACTCCTGCGCCAGCGGCAGGGTGGGCAGAGAGAGCGCCGCCTGCACGCCGCCGCAGCCGTAGTGGCCGCAGAGCACCACCCGCTCCACCTCAAGGTAATGCAAAGCATACTGCAGGACGCTCATGACGTTGTCGTCGGCGGGGTCGAGCATGTTGGCGATATTGCGGTGGACAAAGAGCTCGCCGGGCTGGCTGCCGGTGAGCACCTCGGCGGGCACGCGGCTGTCGGAGCAGCCGATCCACAGCGAGTGGGGCCGCTGCCCGTCGACCCATTTTTCGAAATAGTCCGGGTCATGCTGGCACTTCTGCAGCGCCCAGCTGCGGTTGCGGGCCAGCAAAGGTTTTAACGTCGTCACAAGTATTCTCCTGAGTTAATTCATCGAGTGAATATGTCCATCAAGACTCGTACAGCGACTAGTAAAAATAGTGTTTACCGGAACCCTTCACGCCTGAGGAAAATCCTGGAATAAACGGCAAAAAGAAAACTTTTCATTAATGTAAAGTTATAAAAATATTGATGAAATTAATATTTGGCTGCGGAGCGAGTGAATAACAAAAAGGTATTGTCTAAAACTTTCTGGAATATATAGGAATGGCGTTGGGTGGGGTTAGGGGGAATATTGAGGGATTGGATATTGGGGATGGATGGGGAACGTTGGGTTGTGTTGAGTTGTGTTGAGTTGGGTTGAGTGATTCGGGTGAGAATGGTGTGAGAAAAAATAGAGATGACTTTGAGTGAAGTTTGGGGGGACAAGGGGAAAGGGGAGTGGCTGGCAGGTGGTGCTGGGGTTGCGGGGGTTGTGAGAGGAGGGTTGCTGATGGCAGTCGCGCTATGGAACGGCAGCAAAAGGTGACGCCGCGCAGGATAGCGCTGTTTTTTTCGACACTTAGCGCAATGACGACACGCTGTCGCTTGCATGGCCGCCGCCGACAGGTATAATCCAGAACGTTTCCGCATCCCCTTCAGTGCCGAAGTGGCGAAATCGGTAGACGCAGTTGATTCAAAATCAACCGTAGAAATACGTGCCGGTTCGAGTCCGGCCTTCGGCACCAAGTATTCTTCCAAGACCTTCTGAGCAAGTCCAATTATCCCTTAAAAATCAATGATTGCAGCGATTTTTACCTCCTGAGTCGTCCGAGGTTGTCCGTTGAAATCCGGATGCCATTGGGGGCATTTTAACTTTGATTAGAAATGTGTCCCAAGTAAAGCTCAACGCCAGACAGGTCGAGACCGCAAAACCAAAAGACAAAAACTACAAAATGGCCGATGGCGGTGGTTGTATCTCGAGGTTTCGGCCAAGGGTTCTAAATACTGGCGCATGAAATACAGACGCCCTCCGACAAGAAAGAGGCTCGCCTCGCATTTGGTGTTTGGCCTACTGTGACGCTTGCTCAGGCAAGGGCCAAGCGTGACGAAGCTAAAACAGGGCATTGACCCAAAAGTCGAACAGAAAGAAGCTCAGGCCGAGAATTCTGGTGCATATACTTTCGAAACCATTGCTCGTGAATGGCATGCCAGTAACAAGTGATGGAGTGAAGACCATCGATCGCGTGTTCTTCGCTATCTTGAACTTTATATCTTCCCTCATATCGGTTCGTCCGCCATTCGCCAGCTCAAAACCAGCCACCTGTGTTAGCCCCGATTAAAAAAGTTGATGCGAGTGGCAAACATGACGTCGCGCAGCGTCTTCAGCAGCGTGTCACGGCCATTATGCGTTATGCCGTCCAGAACGATTACATGGACTCTAACCCGGTCAGTGATATGGCTAGTGCTTTATCAACAACCAAAGCAAGACACTATCCTGCTTTACCCTCAAGCCGGTTCCCTGAGTTTCTTGCTCGTATTGCTGCTTATCGTGGCCGTGTAATGACGCGGATCGCGGTTGAGCTTACTCTGCTAACTTTTGTACGTTCCTGCGAGTTACGCTTCGCTCGTTGGGAGAATTCGACTTCGATAAATCTCTTTGGCGTATACCGGCAAAACGAGAAGAAATTAAAGGCGTGCGTTACTCATACCGTGGCATGAAGATGAAAGAAGAGCATATCGTTCCGCTTAGTCGGCATGCGATGATTTTGTTTGCCTAGTTAAAGCAGATTAGTGGTGATAAAGAGCTGCTTTTCCGGGGGATCACGATGCAACTATGGTCATGAGTGAAAACACGGTAAACAGCACATTGCGTGCTATGGGGTATGACACGAAAACCGAGGTTTGCGGGCATGGATTCAGGACGATAGCGCGTGGTGCGTTGGGAGAGTCAGGTTTATGGAGCGATGATGCGATAGAGCGCCAGCTAAGCCACTCGGAACGTAACAATGTACGTGCAGCATATATTCATACTTCTGAACATTTGGATGAGCGCCGGTTGATGGTCCAGTGGTGGGCTGACTATCTTGATGAGATAAAAATCATTTACATAACACCATATGATTTCGTCAAAATGAATAATCGCAATTAATCTTTTTTAAGAAAGGGCTGAAGAATACAGCCCTATCATGTTTAACAATATTATAGCAATCCCTTATCTTCTAATTCTGAATAAATGGTAAGTGGTAAATTTAATGAATCATAATCATTGTTTCTTAGCCACTCTTTTGCCGTGCTTATTGTAGGGTTAGAGTTTGGGATTATATTTTCGAGATAGGATGCTGATATTCTTGATAGCCCTAGCTCAATAAAAACTTGTCCAGCGATTGAGGAAACACCTAATTCAAGTGATAAAGGGAAGTCATATATTTCTTCCGCTTTTTCAGCTTGATTATTTTCAATTAAAGCTTGTCGCAATAAATCAATATATGCCTTACCAAGTTGAACGTATTTGAATCGCAGGTTGTCCTCAACGAAATCAAAAACCTCTCGTACAGCGCGGTCTACATTCACTGGTCGGGTAGATTTTTTTTCTTTTTTCTTTGCTATCGAAAGAGATATGATCTCTGGAAGGGATTTTCCTCTCATCCAATTTAATGCCATGGCTGTGAGGTAGTTAGAAAACTTAGATGTATTATGATTGAGAATGTATTTATTTATTCTGCTAAAAACACCAACGTAATTAGTGTAAACATTGCCTGAAGGATGTCGTGGTATAAGTTCGTCAATCTTACCATCTTTTATCTTCTGAATAAATCTATTGTATAATCTTTCCTGCCCAAATGGATCGACAGTCCAGTTTAATGTCAATATATTATGGGGGATATTAAGAGATTCTAGTGAGCTATATGTAGCATCTTCAATAAGTTCAAGCTTAGATTTATCAGGAATCGTTCGAAAAGATCTCTCAAGAAAGTTGTGTAAATCGCCTTTTGCTGCTCTGGAAATTAAAAGACCCGCCGCTGCATCAACATTACTATATTGTCTCACTCCTAAATGATTGTTTTTATCTAAACGGGATATTACTGTGTCAAAATCTTCATTGATTACTTTCTTAAAAGATGATGTAATTTTGAAATCTATTTTAGAATCTAAAGGTTTTGTTTCCCAATCATCATAATCAATAAGATAAACATTCCCCGAGAATGCATAACCTAGTCTACCTGCCCGCCCTGCGAAATTCCAAAGCGATGCTGGATCTAATGCTTCCCCTCTGTTCCCCCGAGTAGGTGTATCAATAAAAACATTTTTTGCTGGAAGATTAACCCCTTGGAATAGAGTTGTAGTACACACTAAAAACTTTAGCTTGTTATTTGTAAAGTTTTTTTCTAATGTTTCTCTTAATAAGCTAGGCATTTTACCATAATGATACCCCACCCCTCTTAATACCAGATTTGCAAGAGAGTAATCCTTATGGATATGTTTTTTTATAAACTGTGAAAGTTCTTTCAAATCGCTATCATTTTCTAGAAGAGGCAACCCAGATGATATTTGCTTGGCAACGTCTTCTGCATTAGCAGCTCCGGTTCCGTAAACAAGAGAACCCTCATCTTTTCCTAATTCTAAAGCTACAGCAGCTAATCTAGTATTTTCATTAGCAAATCCTCTTGTTGAAGTTAATTCACCTATAGATAATATATTTGAGTTATCTAATAATGAAAGTTGTAAGTTATTTTCTTTCGCAGGGTCTACTTTAATAATTATTTTATTTTGGACCACTGGAGATAAATTGGTTTTTTCTACGTGGATTGTATCAATCCCAATAATATCAGCTAAATCATTGAAGCCTTAGGCACCAGGCGCAAGAAAAACATATTTTGCATCTGGGTTTTGTATGCTTATTTTGTCTAGGCAATCCTGTAATATCATCCCCCTAATTTCGTCAGAAATTGATTGGGCCTCATCAATAACTACTATGTCTATTTTATTTTTGAAATTATCAAGAAGGACTTGCAGCCTTTCCTGTGTTAAAACAAATATCTGTTTATAATATTCACCGTTAATTGTAGGTATGGATGTTACTCTAACTTCATTTTGATATGGTAAAGTCTTGTTAATAAATTTTTGTGTTATTTCATTTACTAAGGCTCGAGTTGGTGCTATATAAATAGCAGAGTTTAATTCCCCACTAATTATCCTATTGGCAAGCATCTCTACGACTAAAAACGATTTACCAGCTGAGGTTGGAGCAGATATAGCTTGTGGGATATTTGAATGTAATGATTCCCATACTTTCTTTTGAAAGTTCGTTAATATTATCTCTTTGTTGGCTATTTTTACTTTATTTTCATTTTCAATGAAAGATCTTTTTAAATAAGCATAAAAGTTTTCTGGTATAAATCCATTTTTTTCTTGTAAATAACTTGCTCCAGGGAAGTTACCAAGTGCCCTTAATAAATTCTCAGATAATTGTTTTAAATAGTTATCACTTGTAATTATATTTAGATGATATGCAATGCTTTGAGCTAAGTTTTTATCCTCGTCTGACTCGGATTGAGAAAATAAGTATGCAGACTCAATTAATCTTTTGCATATAACGACACTGTCACTTTCTATTTTGCCTTGAAGTGCAGAGAAAGAAGTTTGTGTATGCTTCTGCAAAAAAGAGTGTGCAAATAAAAAACCAAGATCATTTTTAAATTCTAAACGACCTTTTATTTGGTTGATGACTTCATTAGCTAAAGTGTTCACCTGATAACTCCTTTGCAAAATCCAATTTAAAAGTATCAACGTCAGGCAATGCAAAGATGTACGCCCTACATTTTTGCGGGGTCGCTCCCGCTTTTGATAGGTCTTCTGTTATAATTTTTACTTTATCTTTATAACTACCGATATAACTTTTCTTAAAGTGATCTAAATGGATGGAAAGTGGGGATTCATCGTCAATTGCTATTTTATTTTTATAACCTTCTTCATTGTAGGCAATAATTCCAACGAAGCGCTCTCTGACATTTGATGATTCACTTGAATAAGGATCAAAGTATTGTACTGCTTTCTTTCGCTCCTCTCCCTCTAGGGACTCTAAGTTGCTCAAATCTTGTAGTATTCTATATTCATTTCTACGGCTCTTTCTATCTATTTCAAAACCACTTACTGATTTAGAAAATTGTTCAGAGCCACTGGTGAACTCTCTTGTCATTTTAGATTCTAGATAAAAAACCGTTAATGCTCCCTTGTCATCTACGGTTGCATGTATTCCATCCAGTCCAAAAACAGGCATTTCAGATGATGTTTTGAGAGCCATTTTTGAGACTAATTGCGCTGCTTTTAAAAAATGGATTGCTATACAATATGATATTAATTCACCCACTTCACCATAGCGTAAATTAGCATTCTTTACTCGTTGTTCAAACTTCTCCTGAGTTTCACCTTTTTTTATAGTTAACGTACTTTCTAATTTGTATTTCATAAAAAGACTACGTGCTTCTCTTGCAAGTTCACTATAAAGCCTTGCCTCATCTTTACCTTCAGTTTGACTTAAGGCTTTTCTTCTCGCTATAACTGGATGGGGAATGCAATAATGAACTAATTCTAAAAATAAAGTTTCAGCAAGCTCTTTGTCTTTGGGTAAGTCTTCTTTGAATCCTAAGCAAAGAAGATTAACTTTTACTGGATCTGTAGACTGACACTCTTGTACAAGTAATACGATATTATCAAGTCCATAAACTGGATTGTATATTTTATGTAACGAATTAGTGTCTTCAGATTTCATTCCTTGTTCAACCTCTCAGTCTAAAGTTGTGATTTGAAGCCGTTCTAATCAGTTCTTTAGGAGTTATCTGATTACGGATAATGCCAGCAGTATGCGTGATAAAAATTGAGCTATCAAGTTGTAGCATTAAGCATGTGACTGGCTGATAACCAAATTATTGAGTATGACTTCATTGATAATTGGTTATCTTTTGTATCTCAGCGCGCGCAGCCCCGCCCGCCTGCCCGCTTCGCTTAAGAGAATGGTTTTCATGCACCCCGCAAATCGTCTCAGAACCCACCCCGCAAGGGCTTTCGTGTCAAAAATAGTGCATAAGACTCATGCGTTTTCATGCGCCATAGATATGCACTTATGCGCGCTCAGGCCAGCCAGAGAAAAGGCGTAAAAAATTCCTGTATTGGACCGGGACTAAGTGGGCGTTTTTTGCTAATCAGACAGGAATTTGCTGACGGCCTGACAGCTTGACGCGGAGCCATAGAGATTGAGCGTTTTCTGCTGCTTTTCAGGTTGCTCCGGTTCGACTGGTACATTTTCATTGCACCGGGGCTTCATAATTATCGTATCCACACTTTCAAGTGCGGTAAATGTGCAGGAACATTCCAGGTTCTGGCACAGATACCATGAGCGTTTAACCGATGGTGCTTCATAGGCGGGGTTCTGGCGTGTGCCGTCGTACCGCATTCAGGACATTTAAATGCCATCAATATCACTCCTGCATATCGTTAATGTTATTCAGGCGTTGCTGAAAGCGCAGATGTTGTGCCGGTGATATCCTCTGATTTTGATCTCCTCCCTGAAAACATTGCCAGGCTAAACTGAAGTCTCCGGTCTTTCTTCCATCCCACAGAGAGGCACATCGCCATGAAAAAGACCCGCTATACCGAAGAACAGATAGCATTTGCGCTGAAACAGGCCGAAACCGGCACTCGGGTGGAGGAAGTCTGCAGAAAGATGGGCATTTCTGAAGCCACATTTTACAACTGGAAGAAAAAGTTTGGCGGCATGGGCGTGACAGAGCTGCGCCGCCTGCGCCAGCTTGAGGAAGAGAATCAGCGTCTGAAACGTCTGGTGGCCGATTTAAGTCTGGACAAGGAGATGCTGCAGGAAGTTATCAAAAAAAGTTCTGAGGCCGGCTCAGAAGCGTCAGGCGGTGCATTTTCTGCGGGAGGCTTACCTTATCAGTGTCCGACGGGGATGCGGACTGCTGATGCAGAGCAGAACCGTTTACCACTGGCAGAGCCGGCGGGATGATCGGGCGATAACCCTGCGTATCCGGGAAATAGCGGAAACCCGGATCCGCTACGGTTGTCCGCGTATTCATATTCAGCTGCGGCGGGAAGGCTGGCCTGTTAACCACCAGAAAACACACCGGATTTACTGTCTGGAAGGCCTCAACCTGCGCAAAAAGCGCCCCCGCAGGCATGTCAGTGCAGCACATCGTCAGCAGCGTCCGGTCCTGACCGGTGTCGATCAGTGCTGGAGTATGGATTTCGTGTCGGATAACCTGTTTAACGGACGACGTTTCCGGGCGCTGACTGTAGTGGATAATTTTAGTCGGGAGTGTGTGGCGATCCATGCCGGGAAGTCGCTGAAAGGTGAGGATGTGGTCGGTGTGATGGAAAGGTTACGGGTGCTGGGCAAGCGCCTGCCGGTACGTATTCAGACAGATAACGGCAGCGAGTTTATTTCGAAAAGTCTGGATAAATGGGCGTATGAGCACGGGGTCACAATGGACTTCTCCCGCCCCGGAAAACCAACGGATAACTCGTTAATTGAATCATTTAACGACAGTCTGCGGGATGAAAGCCTGAACATTCACTGGTTTCTCTCGCTGGAAGATGCGCAGGACAAACTCGACAACTGGCGCAGGGAATATAATCATGAGAGAACGCATTCATCATTAAATGACATGACTCCGGCTGAATTCATCCGAAGTCTCCGGAAAGACGAAGCTCTCTGATTTAGCACTGCACTGAATTTGGGCCAGGGTCATGTCCATATGCTCCCCCTATGCTCAAACTATAGGGCAGAATCGATTACCGGGATGGGGACAGTCCAATACGGTTACAGCATCAGTAACAATCATTTTTTGCAAAGGCTCTACATACTCTTAGCTTATCTGCTGGAACTTTTTTTAATATTTGATATACAATGCTTAGACATTAAAGTCAGAAGCTCTTTATAGAATGTTATTTTCTCATGTCAACTAAGGGAAATAACTTTGGTATACAAAAGAGTTTTAGTTAAACTGCGGTAAATATTTTATGAGGTAGTATTATGGGACGTGGCGAACTTGGCTTTATAAATTCCAACAAAATTTATTTTGAATCGGAAAAATCTTGGTGGGTAGAACTTATAAATACTAATTGCATTTGGTATGATATGCTTATAAATCCACCCGATGGTATTGACACCAATAAAATCATAAGGAATTATCTTGGGTCGGTTGAGGCTTATTTGAACGAGCATTGTGAAAAAAGATTTATCTATTTTTTAGGTGCAAGAAAAAAAGTTAGGTTTTCCACTGAGAAAAAACCAAGTTACTCTTATTTTACGAAGGACTTAAACCTAACTTTATTAATTGGACAGGAGTGTAGAAAGTTAAAGTTAAAATATTCTTTTTTTGATGTTACGCCAAGTGGCAAGAGGAAAATAATGCCAAAAATAAAAGTGACTGATAAATATTTATATGTTGAACATGATGGTAAACATGTGAGTGTAATTTCTATCCATGATTTTCTTAAAGATAACCATATAAAATTGGGAATAAGTACTGAGATACATTATGTTGGATATACTCGTCACCCACATAAACGACCTATAGATTTTATTCATCGTGGTTTATCAAGAATGCTTTATAATGTTTCAAACGAGGATAATGATTTTTTTGTTTACTTTAGCATATTTAATCCTGTAGTAATATCACATAATGATGATTATAATGTTAGTTTTGGTATTGCTAATTCTCAGATAGATGAGGTTGAGGTAGATAAAGAGGGGAGGATCATTGAAAATTGTTTTATACGATACTTTGATACGGAACTACAAAATGATGATAAAGAAAGTAAACGCCCGGATTTAAATAAAATGTTCACAGAGCTGGTTAACCACAAGAGAATAAAAGCAATCGCTGTAGATTTTCAATGTAAAAATAACAATGAATACTTCTCTTTTTATTCCAACACTGTTCAGCCGAAAAATGAACATTTTTTTGTAATCGATTTTGTTGATGGGAAAATTAACATAGATAGGAATAAAAATATAGCCACTCACATAGAATGGGTTATGGGTAACAATTCGTAGGTAATATTCTTTTCTTATTAATGTGTTAGCTTTCGGAGATAACAGTTAAGAGTTACTATACTCACAAAATATAATTCTTTGTTGTCTCCCGCATAGCCTGGATCTGCTCCGATTTCTCATAATTCTAAGCCATGACGTGGGTAGGTATAGCATGGATGGTGTCGCCAGAAACAAAGCCTCAACTCATGCGTAAAGGTCTACATTTATGATATTCATGTTCCATGATTCTAACACTAATCACGAAAACAGGCGTTGTTCTTCAACCTGTGACTGGAGCAAATAACAGGATATCTTTGCAGGTTATGGCAACGGACGACATAACTGCTCAGTCAGCTAAACCATCAGTCGTTCCGGATAGCGCACATGCCTGCGACGCTGCGAATCATCCAATAATCCGGCCAGTCTTAATGATCTCTAAATATGAATGGCTCAATTATACGGGATACTTACACAAACACTGCCACTGCATACTACCTAATGCTTTAATCCCAACTCCTAATAAAATTAATATTATCTGAAAATCATAGCCTAACTCTGGAACCTCTCTAAACCAACCGCTACCATATCTCAAATCATTTAGGAACGATGGTATGTCATGACTCTACAGGGAAAGTTGATATTAAATGGTGCCGATTATGCGTCTTTTTAATTTTACGGCGTCGGTATTTTTATGGCGCATTCAGGGCGGGGTGTATATCGCGATAAAGCCGCATGCAGCGCAGTCGTGAAATATGGTCCGCTGCCCTTAAGAAAATACTGGAATGTTGACCGCAATGAAGGGAAATGGTTTTCTCAAAAGGGAGGAGAAATTAAGGATGCGGCCAATAAGGTGTTGCCAGTGGCTCTAACAACATTTGCCCGTAAAATCAGTAAGATTATTTATTTCATATTGCTGTTTTTGGTTATGGGTCGTGCACTTCCAAGGCCGGAAATCTATCTCGATTATGATATCGCAAGGGATATTTGCCACTTCTTGTTCGGGAGTGTGAACGCCGATACGATGTATGACACTTTCTTTTATATATCGCTGATAATACTAATATTCCTTTCAACTGTACTCTACATTATGACATTGCAGTTAATTTCAACGATAAGTAGCAAATGAGATGCCAATTCCTCCGTATATGTGGCTTAAAGACGATGGTGGCGCAGACACGAAAGGATCTGTTGATGTTCAGGAGCGAGAAGGCAGCATCGAAACCCGCTTATCACCATCCCCATACCCCCTCACCCCCTGAACACCTCCCGCCGGTGCCATGCCACAAACCCTTCCTGCGGATAGCATGCTTTCCCCTGCGGCAAGGTAATCGGCTTACCATCAAAATCCCAGAACAGCCTGCCAACGATGCCTCCGCCGTTCACCGCCGGCGAAACCAGGATGCGCATATCCTCATCCAGACCAATGGAGCCTTTATCAAAAGCCTTATGGTGAATCGCGCAGAGCGCCAGGCCGTTAGGGATTTCGCAGGGGCCGCCGTGCTGCTTCCACTTGATATGAGCCGCTTCCAGGGCGACGGAGGTATTGTCATGGCGCATATTGAAGCCGCAGATCGCGCACTCATAGTTATAGGCGCGCAGCACCTGCTGGCGAAAATGCGGGTCGCGCTCTTTACGGATCTGCAGCAGATCAAACCCCATCTCTTCAGCCAGCTCTTCCTGAATACTCTCCGGGAAATGCGCTTCGAGGATCTGATGGGCGAGGGTATTGATCAGCTTCTTATTTCTGTTGAGTAGTGCAAAATGCGGCTCATCGAAGCCGCCGGCGACGTGGCAGAGCTCCAGCTCTTTGCCGGGCGGCTGTCGGCTGCCCTGGGTTGAACACTGTTCGCTGTTGTGCAGCTCCCAGAAGCCGTCGCCTTTCAGGCGCCAGAAGGGCATGTCCGGCCGGTACTGGCGGCGCTGCGGGCCAAAGCGTTCCAGCAGGCTATGCAGCTCATCACGTATCTCCGAGGCGTAGTCGAACATCCGCGCATGGCCGCGCTGGTACCGTGAGAGGACATACAGCAGCAGCAGTGGCTTATGCGGTGCACGCTGTTCGCCTTTGCGCCAGATGGTGATGTTCTCGATCGCGTGTTGCAGGGCCGTGCTGGAGGGCATAGCGTGATATTGGCAGCTAAATAAATGCGATGATGCTCGCAAAATCCTTGCCGATCAACCCACCAGATGCGGCGGTTCTACGTGGATCGCTTTTTAACTATCACTGCCAGTTATTTGTTCGAAAAGCCCATAGCTTTCTATTTATACTCAAGCTTCGCGCCATCAGATAGCTATGTCTTATGAAAAAACTACCGGACCATTTATCCAGGGAATGCATCATCGCCGCCATTCGCGCTTACGATGCAGGCGTTGCGCATCAGTTTAAAAGCGCGCGTCTGTATGAGATCGAATTTGAGGGGCGTCGGTATCCTTCAAAAGCCATCGTCGGGTTAGCGGCCACGTTTGCGACGGGGACGGAATTTACCCCGGCGGATTTCAGCGGGGGGATTAAATCCAAATGCGTGCGTCTGTTACTGGAGCAAGGATTTACGATCGTGTCGCAGGGCGCTGGCGATGACGAGGTTGCGCTTTTCCCCGATGAGGGACAGACGACCATGGAGTACGTGGAAGGGGCGGCGATGCAGGTGGTGGTCAATCGCTATGAGCGCGACCGTCAGGCTCGTCAGGCGGCGCTTCGCCTGCATGGCTGCCGGTGTCAGGTATGCGGTCTGGATATGGCCAGCCGCTATGGCGATATCGGCCAGGGCTTTATCCATATCCACCATCTCATTCCGCTGTCCGGGATAAAGCAGGGCTACCGTCTGAACCCTGAAACCGATCTGATCCCGGTATGTCCCAACTGCCATGCGATGCTGCACCGGCGAGATCCGCCGTTTACTCCAGAAGAGCTGAAGGCCCGGCTGCGCCCCATAGACTGACATCCGACAGCGCTCGCTTTCATTACATCAAACACACCACAAAACCCACGCTACCTTACCGGTAGCGTGGGCTCACACACTCTTACTTATCCCGCGTCTCGCCAGCCTCCCAGCTGTAGCTGCCATCGGCCGCTAACCTATCGCCCAGCTCCTGATACTCGAACTGATAAAACTCAGCCTGGGTGCCGTACCCGGCGTAGTCTACCGCCGCCAGGCCGACGAACGCCCCGGTAAAGAACCCGCCGTAGCTCTGCAATACATAGTCATCGGACAGCACTGCGGCATCCAGCTGGACCGGGATCTCGGTGAACGTCACGCCATCGAAGCTGTATTCATAACTGTAGGTCTGCTTGCGGACTTTGGTCCGGAACCAGACGTATTCCACGCCGTCCGGCACCTTGATGGCGTTATCTTTCAGGTACGATGTGTATTTCCCGCGGTTATTTTCGCCGACTTCGATGACCTTGCCGTTAACTTCATTCCAGGTCAGGAAGACAAAGCTCCAGTGGCGGTCGTTATAGTAATTCGTTAACCCGGCCATCTGCTGGTAGCTGAAGGGCTCGAATTTCACCTTCACCGCGGCGTCAAAATAGAAGGCCTGCCAGCGGCGGGCAATCAGCGACAGGTCATGCGTATTGGCTAACGAACCCTGGCCGATTAAGGTTAGTTTGCCGTTGCCGGTGGTGCCCATTTTGGCCGTAAACGGCACCCGCAGGGTATTCCAGTTCGGATCGAGCGCTGGCGAGGTAAAGTCATCCTGCTGGCTATTATCGCTGGCGCTTTCGGTGAAGATGGCGTCTTTCGGCCCTTCGACGAAGGTCTTCCCGCCGTGACCGCCTTCAATACGCGGCCAGCCTTCGTCGTCCCAGTACACTTTCTGGATCGAGGTTTCCCGACCGAGGGTTGACCAGCCGCGCGGGTCGTAGATGGATTCCCCCGGGCGATTCCACGGCCGGGCGCAGAGCGAGGCGTAATACCATTCGCCTTCCGGAGTGGAGACCAGCGCGCCATGGCCCTGTTTCTGGATGTAGCTGTCCGGGGTATCGACGTTGGTTAAGAACACGTCGCCCGGCTCGGTTTCGAAGCTGTCGGCCTCGAGGGTTTTCGACCGCGCCACCACCTCCTGGTGGGTAAACACGGTGCCGCCCTGGGCGGCAAACAGATAGTAGTAGCCGTTCAGTTTATAGAGGTGCGGCCCCTCGACCAGCGCCACGGCGGTGCCGCGGTAGATGGTGCGCGCGGTTTCCGGCATTAACTTCAGCGTGTTGGTATCCAGCTCCGTTAAGGTAATGCCATCGAAGGGGTGATGGTACTCCCGGTGATCCCAGGTTTGCTGAACGATATATTTCCGGCCATCGTCGTCATGGAACAGCGAGGCGTCAAACCCGACGCCGTTCAGCTTGATCGGGTCGCTCCACGGGCCCCGAATATCCTTCGCGGTGGTCAGGTAGTTGGTCATGTCTTTAAAGGCGCCTTCGGTGACCTTCACATCGGTATACACTAACCAGAATTGCCCATCGGCCCAGGAGAGCGCCGGCGCCCAAATGCCGCCGGAGGAGGGGTTGCCCTTCATATCCAGCAGGGTGGTGGTGGAGAGCGGCGAAGGCAGCAGGTTCCAGTTTTTCAGGTCTTTCGACTCATGTAAACGCACGCCCGGAAACCACTCAAACGTCGAGTTGGCAATATAGTACGTATCCTCGACGCGAATAATACTGGGGTCGGCATTAAAGCCGCGTAATATCGGGTTTTGAATAAGTGACATTTCATTACACCTTTTAAAATGGAAAGTGACGAATCGGTCTGATTTATAATTTTTTTAACTACACGCGGATCTCATCCAGCTGACGGTTGATGTCGGTAACATGTTTATCGGAGATCGGATAAACCTGCATGATCACCATCGAAATAGCGGCCAGCGCAATCGGGATCCACACCGCGGTCATAATGATCCCGTCGATGGCGCTGGCGCTCTGCACGGCGCCGCTTTCATTAAATCCATACACCGCCAGCAGCCACAGCGGGATCGCGCCTCCGATGGTGAAGCCGATCTTGAAGAAGAGTCCCATAATGGCATTGATAATGGCGGCATTGCGTTTGCCAGATTTTAATTCGCCATACGCGATGACTTCCGGTACCAGCGCCCACATAAAGCCGGTGGCGGAGGTTAAGCCCCACTGTTTAATAAAGGTGGCGATATAGGCCAGCCACAGGGCGTCGTGCATCCCTTCGCGGGACCAGACGTAGGTCAGCAGTTCGCCGACGATGAACATGGCGAGGAACAGATGGAAGAAGCCTTTTTTACCAAAGATTTTTTTCAGTTTCGGCCAGAAAATCGGGAAGGCGATGCCGGGAATAGACGCGACGAGACCCACCGCGCCCATCCATTCGGAGTGGCCGACGACGTACTGGTTGAAGAAGCCGTTAACGGTGTTCATAAAGAACATGAAGGTAAAGGCCAGCATAAAGAACATGCCGAGAATAACCAGCGGGCGGTTATGTCTGAGCTCGTGGAAAAGGTCGGTGGTTTTGACGTTGGCGGTCTGCTCGGCGGTCGCGACAACGCGTTCTTTGGTGAATTTGTAACAGATAAACAGGGCCACCGCGCCGATGATCATATAGATGGCGTACACGCCGAACCAGGCGTAGTTCGCCGACGGATCGGTATAGTTGCCCAGATTCAGCTCAAGGCCGAAAAAGCCGGTGTCCTTCAGGCTACGATCTTTCGGCGCCGCCATCTGCACAAACATCGGGAACAGGGTATAGACCAGCAGGTTGGCGCTGTTGGCCAGCATCATGCGGGTACTGGTCAGCTTATCGATCGATTCCGGGTCGCGGGTCAGCGACGCATTCAGCGAGCCATAGGGAATATTGACTAAGGAATAAACCAGGTCCAGCGCCAGATAAATAATAAAGGCGAAAGCCACCGAACCTTTCACTCCGGGGATGGGCGCGAACAGTAATGCCGACAGGATCACCAGCGGCACGCCGGCTCGTAACAGCCAGGGACGATATTTCCCTGCTTTCGAGGTTCGTTTATCCACGTAGGTTCCGACCATCGGATCCCAAAACACATTAATGATGCGGACAAAAAGAAAAATAAAGCCTGCCGTTGCCGTGCTGATGGTATTTACCGTCAGCATATGCAAAGCCAGAAAACCCCCAATGGTGCCGAAAACCAGGTTTTGCGCAAAGTCGCCCATGCCATAACCAATTCGTTCTCCGCGGGTTAATTTATGATATTCATCATGCCGACTGTGCATTATGTTTTTACTCATTCTAAGCAGACTCCGGTTTGTTTTGTGTAGGTGAAACACTTTCTGACACAGTTGACCTGGAAGAATCTATTACGTTTTTAAATTAAGTAATTATGTTTTTTTACTTCTGTGATCCTCGAAGCAAAGGCCTGTATCACCTGCGTTGAATCGTTATCCGCCGCTAATTTTCTGACAGATATGCAATGTGACAAAACCGCCATTTTAATTCGCTATGTTCACCTGAATTCCCCAGGAAGTGTACGCTATACGCGCGCGAAGCGAGATATTTAAAATAGTTTTATTTGCGAGATGGCTCACATTTGAGCATTTTCTCAATCGCTGAGTGAAATAACGTAATTGAGCAACCGACGATGAGAATACACGATGTGTCACAGTTGTTAATTTTCGGCTTCCTCAATTTCGGAGTTCATCATGCAAACTTATTTTGACCAGCTCGAACGCGTTCTTTTTGCCGGACCTAAAACCGATAATCCTCTGGCGTTTCGCCACTATAATCCGGATGAAATCGTGCTGGGAAAACGCATGGCAGATCATCTGCGTTTTGCCGCCTGTTATTGGCATAACTTCTGCTGGAATGGCGCGGATATGTTTGGCGCCGGCTCGTTTGAGCGTCCCTGGCAGGCCGCGGGTGATGCGCTGGAAATGGCCAAACGCAAAGCGGACGTGGCGTTTGAATTTTTCTACAAGCTCAACGTGCCGTATTACTGCTTCCATGATGTCGACGTCTCGCCAGAAGGCGCGTCACTGAAAGAGTATTTGCATAATTTCGCCGTGATGACCGAAGTGCTGGCGGAGAAACAGCAGCAAACCGGCGTGAAACTGCTGTGGGGCACCGCCAACTGCTTTACCCACCCGCGCTACGGCGCCGGGGCGGCGACCAACCCCGATCCGGAGGTGTTTGCCTGGGCGGCCACGCAGGTGGTGACCGCCATGAACGCGACCCACCAGCTCGGCGGCGAAAACTATGTGCTGTGGGGCGGCCGCGAAGGTTACGAGTCGCTGTTGAATACCGATCTGCGCCAGGAGCGCGAGCAGATTGGCCGCTTCCTGCAGATGGTGGTGGAGCACAAGCATAAGATTGGCTTTGGCGGCACGCTGCTTATCGAGCCGAAACCGCAGGAGCCCACCAAGCATCAATACGATTACGATGTCGCGACGGTGTATGGCTTCCTGAAGCAGTTTGGTCTGGAAAATGAGATCAAGGTGAACATTGAAGCCAACCACGCCACCCTGGCGGGGCACTCTTTCCATCATGAAATCGCCAGCGCCATCGCGCTGGGCATTTTCGGCTCCGTTGATGCCAACCGCGGCGATGCGCAGCTCGGCTGGGATACCGATCAGTTCCCGAACAGCGTGGAAGAAAATACCCTGGTGATGTACGAGATCCTCAAAGCCGGGGGATTCACCACCGGCGGCCTGAACTTTGACGCCAAAGTTCGCCGGCAGAGCACCGACAAATACGACATGTTCTATGGCCATATTGGCGCCATGGACGTGATGGCGCTGTCCCTCAAGCTGGCCGCGCGCATGATTGAGGATGGTAAGCTCGATCGGGCTCTGGCAAAACGCTATGCCGGCTGGCAGGGCGAGCTGGGGCAACAAATTATGGCCGGCCGCATGTCGCTGGATAATATTGCCCGGTACGCTGAGCAGCATAATCTGAATCCGCAGCATCACAGCGGGCGTCAGGAATTACTCGAAAATCTCGTCAATACCTATATCTTTGGTTAAATTTGGCTGATATGCCCCTGCGGGGGCATATATTCCGCCATCTGCCCGCTGCCAGGAAATAGCGTTTATTGGTTCGTGTTGTATTTATGCTATCTGCGCCGCAAGGCTATCTGTTTGACTGTCTATAGATGAACAATCCGCTGTGCGGATGGTTCTGCTATTGTGCCACCTGTTTAATATTAGTGAAGGAGGAAGAGTCGCGATAATTGTGTAATGCCTCTGTGACCGTACAAAATAAAAAATAACTTGTTCTGATGATAGCGACATATTCTGTCAGCTCAGAATAGGCTGGTTATTGTCTGAATAAAATTAACCTATATTGAGAAACTCATGACAATGATAAAAAAACTTCCATTAACCATGGCGGTTATCGCCGCGTTTTTTCCGCTTACCTCTGTAATGGCGCAAGAATTTACTCAGGAACAGATCGACGCCATCGTCGCCAAAGCCG
>NZ_JBEAFZ010000016.1:0-35589 GCF_040062415.1 Klebsiella sp. GG_Kp173 | reverse complement strand
GACTCGAACCAACGACCCCCACCATGTCAAGGTGGTGCTCTAACCAACTGAGCTATAAACGCATAATGGTGCGTTCGATTGGACTCGAACCAACGACCCCCACCATGTCAAGGTGGTGCTCTAACCAACTGAGCTACGAACGCAATGTTGTGGTGACAACGGGGACGCATATTAGCGGCAGGCAGGGGATGTGGCAAGAGGTAAACGTCACTTTTCTTGTACATTGTATGCGATTGCGGATCTTTTACCCACTCCGGCGATATTTTACTGAACCACAAGGATATTTCTTCGCCAGCAGGCGCCTCGCCTCTCTTTTCTTTGCCGGTCTCACCCTGCGCGTAAGGGTTGCCGTTGTGTTAAATTATCGCCCACCAGAAGAGAGGAGTAATAAGGAAGATGAAATCGATTGGTATTTTCTGCGGTTCTTCAGCTGGCGAACATCCGCTGTATCTCGAAACCGCCCGACGGGTTGGCCACATGCTGGCGCAGCAGGGACTGGCTGTTGTCTATGGCGGCGGCAAAGTTGGCTTGATGGGGGCGGTTGCCGATGCGGCGCTGGAGGCCGGGGGCACGGTCATCGGCGTAATGCCGCGCGGCCTGGTGGAGCGGGAAATTGCCCACCGCGGGTTGACGGAGCTGCATGTGGTGGAGGATATGCACGAACGGAAAACCAAAATGGCGGCGCTGGCCGACGGCTTTATTGCTCTGCCGGGCGGAGCGGGGACGCTTGAAGAGATTTTCGAACAGTGGACCTGGGCGCAGTTGGGCATCCATGAAAAACCGTGCGCATTCCTGAATATCAAGGGGTATTACGATCCGCTGCAGGCGATGGTCAATAACATGGTACGGGAAGGATTTATGCACCCGCGCTACGCGGAGATGCTGCCGTTTGCTGCTTCGCCAGAGGAGATTATCGCCGGTTTCCGCGACTATACGCCGCCGGCCCGTAAATGGGTTCAGCAGCCCGCTATTTAAACATCAAGCGAAGGGTAAACAGCGCGCAGACGATGAGCATAACCAACAGCAATTCGAAGCGATAGCGTTGCAGCATGATGTCCTCCTGAAAAAAAACCGGCGCTATTCAGCGCCGGTTTATTACCTTAACGCCTGACCGTTATGCCGCCGGTTGTACCGCCGGTTTGGCTGCGTGGTGCGCCGCTTTATGGTGCTTCTTCGCCGCCTGGGCTTTCTGCGCTACGGCCGGTTTCGCCGCGGCTTTATGGTGCTTTTTAGCTGCCTGGGCTTTCTGCGCTACGGCCGGTTTTGTCGTCGCTTTATGGTGTTTCTTCGCTGCCTGGGCTTTCTGTTCGGCTGCCGGTTTCGCCGCCGCTTTGTGATGTTTCTTGTGGTGAACGGTGGTGTGGCTGTCTGCGGTAGCCGGGGTGGTGGTCGCGGCGTCGGCTGCGAAAGCAACAGATGACAGACCCATAGCAGCGGCAACAACCAGAGCTAATACTTTTTTCATGCTGAAATCCTCGAATTGGTTTCCTGAGTAACCCCACTGCGGGGCTGTTGGCCACACTATATGCATCTCCGGGGCGCTCATCAGTGAGTCTTTGGTGTCGGGGAGTAACGGAATGTACAACGTCGGAACATAACTGAAGAAAGAAAAAGCCCGCCGGGGTGGCGGGCTTTGGCAGGATCAGCGCGCGGCGCGCTGTAAGATGATGCTGGAGGGCTGGCGCTGCAGAAAACGCATCCGCAGCATCATCATAATAGCGGCGGAGGTCAGGCCGATGATAAATCCGCACCAGAAGCCGGCCGGCCCCATGCGGGGGACAATCACGTCGGTCAGGGCCAGCAGGTAGCCGCTGGGTAAACCCAGCACCCAGTACGCGGTAAAGGTGATAAAAAAGATAGACCGCGTATCTTTATAGCCGCGCAGGATACCGCTGCCGATCACCTGAATAGAGTCCGAGATCTGGTAGACCGCCGCCAGCAGCATCAGATGCGAGGCCAGCATCACCACCTCCGGGTTATCGTTGTACAGCAGGGCAATTTGCTTACGCATCAGCACGGTAAAGATAGCGGTAAACACCGCCAGGCAGACGCCCACGCCCACACCCGTACGGGCGGAAACCTGGGCATCGATCGTTGAGCCCTGGCCGAGGCGGAAGCCGACGCGAATGGTGACCGCGGCCGCCAGCGACAACGGCAGAACGAACATCAGCGAGCTGAAGTTCAGCGCAATCTGGTGGCCGGCGACGTCAATGATCCCGAGCGGGGAGACCAGCAGCGCGACGACGGCAAACAGGGTCACTTCGAAGAAAAGCGCCAGGGCGATGGGTAGCCCCAGCTGCACCAGCCGCAGCAGGACGGCGAAATCGGGGCCGCTGAAGCCCTCGGCGCAGCGGATATCGCGCATCGAACGCGACCGGCGCACCCACCACAGCATGCTGGCAAACATCACCCAGTAAACGGAGGCGGTCGCCACGCCGCAGCCGACGCCGCCCAGCTCTGGCATGCCGAAATGGCCATAGATAAAGATGTAGTTCACCGGAATGTTGACCAGTAAACCGATAAAGCCCATGACCATTCCGGGCTTGGTTTTTGCCAGCCCTTCACACTGGTTACGGGCGACCTGGAAGAACAGATAGCCCGGCGCCCCCCACAGCAGCGCGCGCAGATAGCCAACCGCTTTCTCCGCTAGCAGCGGATCGATGTTATGCATGGAGCTGATGATATACCCGGCATTCCACAGCACGACCATGATCAGCACCGAGACCAGCCCCGCCAGCCAGAAGCCCTGACGCACCTGCGGCGCGATACGCTCCCGACGCCCGGAGCCGTTAAGCTGCGCCACCACCGGGGTCAGCGCCAGCAGCAGCCCATGGCCGAAGAGAATGGCCGGCAGCCAGATGGAGGTTCCGATGGCCACCGCGGCCATATCGGTGGCGCTGTAGCCGCCCGCCATCACGGTATCGACAAAACCCATCGCCGTCTGCGCTACCTGCGCAAGAATGACGGGTATAGCCAGAGCTAATAACTGACGCGCTTCAATGAAATACTTCTGCACGTGAACACCTTTGTATTGTTGTTATTTTGAGACTAAAAAAGCCGCCGTAACTGGCAGCAAGGGGATAAAAATGAGGAAATTCCAGTCTATTGTAGCGAGGATTAGCCATTAAGCCAGTGAAAAAAGAGTCGAGGCACGAAGCGCGCTGGCAACCGCTCAGCCCTCCTGTTATTGTTCCCGATAGCGAAAACGGTAATGATACCGTCATGATTTTCAACAGGAGCCAAACATGTTTACTGGTATTGTTCAGGGAACCGCGAAAGTGGTCTCCATTGATGATAAACCCAATTTTCGCACCCACGTGGTGGAGCTGCCGGCGCATATGCTGGAGGGGCTCGAAACCGGGGCATCGGTAGCCAACAACGGTTGCTGTCTGACGGTGACCGACATCAACGGCGCGCGCATCAGCTTTGATCTCATGAAAGAGACGCTGCGGATTACCAATCTTGGCGATATTCAGGTCGGGGATGAAGTTAACGTCGAGCGGGCGGCGAAATTCAGTGATGAAATCGGCGGGCATTTGATGTCCGGCCATATTATGACCACCGCGGAAATCGTGAAGATCCTCACTTCCGAAAATAACCGTCAGATCTGGTTTAAAGTACAGGACCCGACGCTGATGAAATATATCCTTTATAAAGGATTCATCGGTATCGATGGCATCAGCCTGACGGTAGGTGAGGTGACGGCAACCCGATTCTGCGTGCATCTTATTCCGGAGACGCTGCAGCGGACCACGCTGGGGGCGAAAAAGCTGGGCGACCGCGTCAATATCGAGATCGACCCGCAAACCCAGGCGGTTGTCGATACGGTCGAACGCGTGCTGGCGGCGAAAGAGATGGCGGCAAAGGTCAGTGAAGCCTGAAAAAAAATCCCCCGCCGGTGAGCGGGGGACTGTGTTTTAACGGGCGACGCGCAGTCCGTGTTCAACCCCGCGCGAGAACACCACCTGCCAGAGCTGAATGTCGCGGGCGCGGAAGGCGCCGGCGCAGGCGTTCAGGTAATAACTGAACATGCGTTTGAAACGCTCTGAATAGTTATCGGCAATTTCCGGCCAGCTGGCGAGGAAACGCTCATACCAGGCCATCAGGGTGGTGTCGTAATCGGCGCCGAAGTTGTGCCAGTCTTCCATCACAAAGTGCTTCTCGCTGGCATCGGCGATCTGCCGTACCGACGGCAGGCAGCCGTTGGGGAAGATATATTTATTGATCCACGGGTCAACGTTATGGTCGGTGACTTTGGAACCGATGGTGTGCAGTAAGAAGCGGCCGTTGGGTTTTAAATTACGATCGGCGACCTCAAAGTAGGTGGCGTAATTTTTGGGACCCACATGCTCGAACATGCCGACGGAGACAATGCGGTCGAAGCTGTCGTGCAGATCGCGATAATCCTGAAGACGAATCTCTACGTCAAGGCCATCGCAGCGTGCCTGGGCCATCTTTTGCTGTTCGGCGGAGATGGTCACGCCGACAACGCTCACCTGGTAATTTCGCGCCATATATTCGGCAAGACCGCCCCAGCCGCAGCCGATATCCAACACTCGCATGCCTGGCTCGAGCTCCAGCTTACGGCAGATGAGATCCAGCTTATCCTGCTGTGCGGCTTCGAGGGTCTGCGCCTCTTTCCAGTAACCGCAGGAATATTGCATGTAGGGATCCAACATCCGGCTGAAAAGATCGTTGCCGAGGTCATAGTGCTCTTTGCCGACAATCCAGGCGCGTTTTTTACTTTGCAGGTTAAACAGGCGAGCGCCTGCGATGCGGAGTGTGTCTTTGAAATGATGAGGGAGTTGTTTTTCCAGCCCGGCGCGGAGCACTTTATGGAAGAATATATCCAGACGCTCGCAGTCCCACCAGCCGTCCATATAGCTTTCGCCTAAACCCAGCGACCCCTCCTGCAATACGCGTTTAAAAAAAAGAGGGTTTTTAATCCGCAGGTCTGACGGCGCGGAGCCGTTGATTTCAACTCCCGCACGGCCCAACAATTCAGCTGCAATCCGGTACCAGTCATCATTTGGTACACTTACTTCTTCTATACACGATGAACTCATAGCTTCTCCATCACGCCCAAGTGATCAGAACCTTAAAACAGCGTAGACGCTTTTTTGGCTTTGTGAGAAATCTCACGGATAATCCGTGAAGTCGCTATCCGACGTAGAACAGAGGAAGGGAGATAACCCTTGCCGAAAGGCCTTCCATGGTGAAACGGAGGCATCCTGCATCCGTTAATCTGTTAAATATTTTTTATTTATGTGAACCCGGATCCAGTATAGGACGCTAAGTACTGGCTTTCAATAAAAATATCTTAGCGTGCTAATCACTGGTCCGGGCTCTGGCGACGGGCGTCAGGCGTGGGAAGAGTGGGCCGCCAGCTCTGGCGTCTGCTGCAGTCGATAACCCACTCCGGCTAACAAAATAGAGACCAGCATCACGCTGGTGGTGGTCAGCAGCGGCGTGGCGATCAGCGCGGAAACTAACAGGCTGGTCAGGAAGCACAGGCCAAGCTGGAGCGTGTTCTGCAGCGCCGCCGCGCGGCCGGTTGCCTGCGGGAAAGGCTTCAGCGCCTGAGCGACCACGATAGGGTAGATCCCGCCGTTGACTACCGCCATCAGGCAGAACGGGATCATTAACGCCACCAGCGAGGCATGCGTTTGCAGACCCACCAGCCAGGTGGCGGCGACGCTGACGGCGAAGATCACCAGCAGCCAAGGTAGCATCTGCTGTCCGGACCATTTTTGCAGCAGCGCGCGACAGCCATAACCGCCCACCAGAAAAGCGATGGTCTGCGGGATATAGCTCAACCCGATAGCGGTTGGGCCGTAGCCCATCTCATGAAGGATAAACGGCGAACCGGTAAGCCAGGCGAAGAAGCTGGCGGAACAGGCGGCGTAGATCAGGACGTTGCCGCTGTATTCCCGGGAGCGCAGCAGCGCGAGAAAAGTGATTTTCTTTTCAGTCACAGTGGCCGACTTAGCGGCGGCTTTCAGGCGCAGGGCAGGCAGCATCAGCAGCAGGGTGATGGCGAACAAGGTGGCGAAGATGGCCTGCCACTCGAAATGCACCAGCAGCCAGCTGCCCAGCAGCGGGGCCAGCGCAGGGGACAGCCCTACCAGCGGCATAATGGTGGCGAAGATGCGGTTGGTGCGCTGGGCGGGATAGTAATCGGTCACCATCGCCTGCCAGGTGACCGCCGCGGCGCAGACGCCAATCGCCTGCAGAAAGCGCAGCGCCAGCATCAGAGTGGCGTTCTGCACCCACAGCATCCCCAGGCAGCCGACCGCGAAAATCGCCAGGCCGCTCAGCAGCACCGGTTTGCGCCCGTAGCGGTCCGACAGCGGCCCCCAGAACAGCTGGCCCAGCGCGAAGCCGGCAAGGAACAGGCTCAGGCTGGCGCTAATGGATGCGGCGGAGGTGTTGAGATCCTGCTGCATGGCGGCAAATGCCGGCAGATACATATCGGTGGCCAGAAAGCCCAGCACGCTCAGGCCGGCCAGCCAGACTAAAAATCCTTTCCCAGGTTGTGACATAACGTTCTCATTTTTGGAGTACAGGTACGATGCCGCAGAGTGTAGGGAGTGCATGGTGGCTTGTGAAACGCTAATATTTGTCACATGCATTCAAAAATTTTGCAGGCAGAAAATGTGGTCTGAATACTCTCTGGAAGTGGTTGATGCCGTCGCCCGTAACGGCAGCTTCAGCGCGGCGGCGCAGGAGCTGCACCGGGTGCCTTCCGCCGTCAGCTATACCGTGCGTCAGCTCGAAGAGTGGCTGGCCGTCCCCTTGTTTGAGCGCCGTCATCGTGACGTGGAGCTGACCCCTGCCGGGGTCTGGTTTTTACAGGAAGGGCGCTCTGTTATCAAAAAAATGCAGATCACCCGCCAGCAGTGCCAGCAAATCGCTAACGGCTGGCGCGGGCAGTTGTCAATCGCGGTGGACGATATCGTGAAACCCGCGCGGATGCGCCAGATGATCGTGGATTTCTATCGCCATTTTCCCGACGTCGAACTGATCGTTTTCCAGGAAGTGTTCAACGGCGTATGGGATGCACTGGCCGACGGCCGCGTGGAGCTGGCGATTGGCGCAACGCGTTCTATTCCTGTCGGGGGGCGCTACGCGTTCCGCGATATGGGGATGCTGAGCTGGGACTGCGTGGTGGCGAGCGATCACCCACTGGCGAAGATGGCGGGTCCGCTGAGCGATGATGTTCTGCGCAACTGGCCGTCGCTGGTGCGGGAGGATACCTCGCGTTCATTGCCCAAAAGGACAACGTGGCTGCTGGATAACCAGAAGAGGGTGGTGGTCCCCGACTGGGAATCGTCAGCCACTTGTTTGTCGGCAGGGCTCTGCGTCGGCATGGTGCCAAGCCATTTCGCCCGGCCATGGGTGGATCGCGGTGAGTGGACCGCGCTGGCGCTGGAAAATCCGTTTCCGGATGCGGCCTGCTGTCTGACCTGGCAGCAGAATGATGCTTCACCGGCGTTAAACTGGATGCTGGACTACCTGGGGGACAGCGACACGTTGAATCGGGAGTGGCTGCGGGCGCCGGAGTGATCCGCGCCCGCCAATGCTTTAGCGACGATAGTCGACAAACGGGCCATCCGCCACTGAGCGGCGTTCGACCAGCCGAGGATGCACCTCGATAGACTGCGACTCTTCGCGCTTGTTGACGATACGATCCAACAACATATTGAACGCGGCTTCGCCCAGCGAATCTTTCGGCTGATGAATGGTGGTTAACGCCGGGCTGAAATAGCGGGCGTTGCGCACATTATCATAACCGATCAGCGAAATGTCCTGCGGCACGCGCAGCCCCATTTCATCCGCGGCGCAGATGGCGCCCATCGCCATAATGTCGCCGCCGCAGAAGACCGCCGTTGGACGGTGCTGCTGGCTGAGGATCTGCTGCATGGCGCGGTAGCCGGACTCCGGCTCGAAGTCGCCCTGTACAATCCAGTTTTCCGGCACGCTGATATGCGCCTCTTTCATCGCCTGCATGAAGCCGGCCAGTCGCCCCGCACCGGTGTTGCGCTCCAGCGGGCCCGGGATCACGCCGATTTCGCGGTGACCGCGTTCAATCAGGTAACGTCCGGCGATATACCCGCCCTGGAAGGCGTTATCGATCACCGCATCGGTAAAGTCGGCTTTGGCTTCGCCCCAGTCCATCACCACCATCGGAATATGGCGGTACTCTTCCAGCATGCTCAGGACGGAATCCGGATACTCCGAACACATCACCAGCAGACCGTCGACGCGTTTTTGCGCCATCATCGACAGATAGGCACGCTGTTTTTCCGGGTCGTTCCAGGCGTTGCCGAGGATCAGAGTATAGCCTTTCTGGAAACAGCTCTTTTCCACGGACTCAATGATTTCAGCGAAATAGGCGGCTTCGCTACTGGTCGCTAGCAGGCCAATCGATTTTGTATGATTGACTTTCAGGCTGCGGGCCACCGCGCTCGGCGAGTAGTGCAGCTCTTTAATCGCCGCCCATACCGCATTACGCGTCTCTTCGGCAACGAAACGGGTTTTGTTAATTACATGTGATACAGTTGTAGTGGAAACGTTTGCGCGCTTCGCTACATCTTTAATAGTTGCCATTACATCTCACTCCATGCCTTGACCTGATCGCCTGATCATCGATACGTAAACGTTTGCCTACACACACCCTGAATACAATTTTCAACATTGCATCACGTCGGGAAAACGACACAGAACGACAGGAAGGGGTCAATGGCCGATACGCTTTTAAATTAGCGTGGGATTTTGTCCGATCTTGGGGCAAAGTGGAAGAGCAAAAATGTGCATCGCCCTAAATCCCGGAAGATTTTTGCGATTTTTTGTGCAAAAATGAGCAAGCTCACTTTTGGTGTGGGGATAACAAGAGGGAAAAATGATGGATACCAATTTAAAGTTTTCGCTGATCACCACGATTATTGCTCTCGGCGTGATCGTCGCATTCAGCCTGACCGCCATTCTGCACTAATGCTCCAATGAGGGAGGAGCGCGGCTTCCTCCCCGTATCCCGCCATTATTATCAATTCTGCAAAAATCTTTTGTCATTTCGTTCACTTTTGTTTTTTTGTGATTGATGTCATGCTTTTGGCTTCTGATGTTATGCCGTCCTTCCTGACGGTCTGATGGAGTCATTGAATGAAAATCAACTTTCCTTTACTCGCGCTGGCGATCGGCGCCTTTGGCATCGGTACCACCGAGTTCTCCCCAATGGGATTGCTGCCGGTGATTGCCAAAGGCGTGGACGTTTCAATACCGGTGGCGGGAATGCTGATCAGTGCATATGCCATCGGCGTTATGGTCGGCGCGCCGCTGATGACTCTGCTGCTGTCGCATCGCGCCCGACGCAATGCGCTGATTTTTCTGATGGGGATCTTCACCGTCGGCAACCTGCTGTCATCCATTGCGCCGGATTACACTACGCTGCTGCTGTCGCGCATTATTACCAGCCTCAACCACGGCGCCTTTTTTGGCCTGGGGTCGGTGGTGGCGGCCAGCGTGGTGCCCAGGCACAAGCAGGCCAGCGCGGTGGCCACCATGTTTATGGGCCTCACCATCGCTAATATCGGCGGCGTGCCTGCCGCGACCTGGCTTGGGGAAACCATCGGCTGGCGGATGTCCTTCCTCGCCACCGCGGGGTTAGGCCTGCTGGCAATGGTGAGCCTGTGGTTCTCCCTGCCGAAGGGCAGCGCGGGCGAGCGGCCGGATGTCAAACAAGAGCTTTCGGTCCTGTTACGGCCGCAGGTGCTCTCAGCCTTGCTGACCACCGTGCTGGGCGCCGGGGCGATGTTTACGCTGTATACCTACATTTCGCCGGTCCTAAATACGCTGACCCATGCTTCATCGCTGTTTATTACCGCGATGCTGGTGCTGATTGGGGTTGGTTTTTCGCTGGGCAACTATCTGGGTGGCAAATTCGCCGACCGGTCGGTCTCCGGCACGCTGAAAGGCTTTCTGCTGCTGCTGATGGCGATCATGCTGGCGATCCCGCTGCTGGCGCAATCCCAGGCGGGTGCGGCCATCAGTATGATCGTCTGGGGCGCAGCCACCTTTGCGGTGGTGCCGCCGCTACAGATGCGAGTGATGCGCGTGGCGCATGAGGCGCCGGGGCTCTCATCTTCGGTGAATATCGGGGCGTTCAACCTTGGCAACGCGCTGGGCGCCGCCGCCGGCGGGGCGGTGATCTCCGGCGGACTGGGATACGCTTTTGTGCCGGTGATGGGCGCGATCATTGCCGGTCTGGCGCTGCTGCTGGTCTGGTTTAGCGGACGAGCGCAGCCGGAAGAGGCCTTTGCCAGTCAGTCATAAACGGGTGGGAAAGCGCTAAAAAAACCGCAGCCGGGGGGGACCCAGCTGCGGTTTGTCGTTTATGCGGCCAGGTTAGCGGCAACAAACTTCCAGTTAACCAGCGCCCAGAAGTGATCCAGATAGCTTGGACGGGCGTTGCGGTAGTCGATGTAGTAAGCGTGTTCCCAGACGTCAACGGTCAGCAGCGGCTTGGCGTCGGTGGTCAGCGGGGTACCGGCGTTGCTGGTGGAGACAATAGCCAGGCTGCCGTCGGCATTTTTGACCAGCCAGGTCCAGCCAGCTCCAAAGTTTTTCGCCGCGGCGTCGGTAAATTTGGCCTTAAACTCAGCGAAGCTGCCGAAGGATTTGGCAATAGCGGCAGCCAGCTCGCCTTCCGGTTCGCCGCCGGCGTTCGGTGCCAGGCAGTTCCAGTAGAAGGTGTGGTTCCACACCTGCGCCGCGTTATTGAAAACCCCGCCTTCAGAGGTGCGCACGATCTCTTCGAGCGATTTCCCTTCGAATGCGGTGCCTTTGATCAGGTTGTTAAGGTTAGTGACATACGCCTGGTGGTGTTTACCGTAGTGGTATTCCAGGGTTTCTGCGGAAATGTGCGGCGCGAGGGCGTCTTTTGCATATGGTAATGCAGGTAATTCAAACGACATTGCTACTCTCCTTATAACTTTTTTGTTTTATCTCACATTGACAAGATGAGGTTTTCACCTGAATCGAGTGCTGACCGGCCGACGCTGTCGCGTCCCGGCCTGTTATTGTATTGAGAATGTTAACATTTGCCGCAGGCAGTGAAAAGCCTTACAACGATAAAGGCTATTATCACAGGCGCAACTGCCGAAGGCTTAACCGTATTCTGCGGAGCAGAGCGTAAGACGCCCGTAGATGTTGCAAAAATATATAAGTTAAAGGGGGCAGGGTCTACATTCTCTCGCCGCGATGGTTCATTTCTCAGCACGTCATTCGAAGATCCCTGCAGCGCAAGCGCCTGAGTGGAAATAAGCATTCTAAATCAATTAATTAATGATGCTATGCTTTCAGGTAATCGCCGCTATGCCAATAATTCATTGTCTATTTTTATATTTGTATGACAAATATAGCCGCCGGCAGCAATTTCCACAGGATGGCTACGATGGCAAAAACAGATGAAGTGGTAAGCCCGAAAATGATCCCGGTAGTGCAGGGGATCGTTGACTGGATCGAAGCACATATTTTTGACACCCTGCCGGTGAGCGCGATAGCGAAAAAGTCCGGCTACTCGCACTGGTATTTCCAGCGGCAATTCGCCATGGTGACCGGCTGTACGCTGGCGAGCTACGTCAGCCGACGGAAGATGACCATCGCGACAATCTACTTAACGCAGACCGAGGCCTCGATGCAGAGTATTTCTCAACGTCTGGGGTACGACGGGCAGGCGGCATTCTGCCGCACCTTTCACCGTCACTTTGGCATGTCGCCCACCCGCTATCGTCGGGAAGCGCCGGTCACAGAGGCGAATATGCAGTTTCCCCTGACGGTAGGGGCGGAGAACGGGCAGGTGAAGAGGGCTGCCGCCGTAGCGGCAGACCGGGATCAGCGAATGGTTTTCGGGGTCATGACGCGCCGGGCGCCGACGTAATGGCGAACCCAGTAATCTTCGCTCAGGGAGGTGATTTGTATATCGCGACCTGTGCGCGGTGACTGAATGAATTTCCCGTTGCCGACGTAAACGCCTACGTGGTCGGCAGTGCCGCGTCCGCGGGTGCGGAAGAAGACGAGGTCGCCGCTCTGCAGTTCGTCACGATCGACCGGGCGCGCATCGCGCAGGTGGTACATTTCGTTGGCGGTACGCGGGATATGAATCTTGACCAGGTCTTTGTAGGCGTAATAGACCAGCCCGCTGCAGTCGAACCCGGTGCGCGGGGAGGTGCCGCCCCAGCGATATGGTTTACCCAGCTGGCCCATCAGTTTGTTCATGGCGGTACTCTGCGCTTTTTGCACCCGGACTTTATGCGCATCGGCGATCGTCAGATTCGCTTCGCTGGCCTCGGGTTTACAGCGCTTTTTATAGCCCTTACGCACCACGCATTTGCTTTTGACGCTGTTCAACGCCAGGGTAGGCTCGGCGCTGGCGGCCACCGTTTTCGCGCACTGCTTTTTATACCCTTTACGCAGCACGCATTTTTTCGTGGCGCCGACGGCCTGACGATGAAGCGCGGTTTGGCTTGCTGCGGTAGTACGGGTAGGGAGCCGGGTGCTCGAGGACTTTTTACTGGTGGTTTTAGCGGTGGTTTTACTTTTTTGACTGGTTGCTTTTTTCTTGCGCTCTGAGCCGCTTTTCGCGGGCAACGCCTTTGGCGAGGCGGAGGCGTGCGTATGCCCTGAAGCCTGAGCCAGTGGTGTGAATGAGATAGATGTGAACAGTAATGCACAGAGCGATATCGCGATTTTGTTTAGCCGCGCCACTGAGCAATCCCCTGATTAATTACAGACATGTACAAATGCCTGACGATGAATGACAAACCGGAACGATTCTAAAGCATAAAAACCCGGAAAGTTAATATTCTTTTGTATCAAAAATGTCGATTGGTTAACGATTGCATGAAAACGCGTCAGACATTGACCTCCTCGCACAGAAAATGCGCAACGCGCGCCTGCCCGCGGCGTCAAAATGATATTTTTAAGGCAACTTCGCGCAACAGAAGATAAAATATGAATAGTGAAAAAAATGTTATTATCGGTCCTGCCCTCGGGGGCGCTACAATGACAAGTTACTGCCGTAGAAAGAAGTTTAAGGAAGCACGACAATGAGCTCGACTTTAGAAAAGATCCAACGCCAAATCGCTGAAAACCCGATCCTGCTGTACATGAAAGGTTCGCCGAAGCTGCCAAGCTGCGGTTTCTCCGCTCAGGCCGTTCAGGCGCTGTCCGCCTGTGGCGAACGTTTCGCTTACGTTGATATTCTGCAGAACCCGGATATCCGCGCTGAGCTGCCAAAATATGCTAACTGGCCGACCTTCCCGCAGCTGTGGGTGGACGGTGAACTGGTGGGCGGCTGCGATATCGTCATCGAAATGTACCAGCGCGGTGAACTGCAGCAGCTGATCAAAGAGACCGCGGCGAAATATCACACTGACGAGCCGAAAGCGGAATAATTCCCGCTGTCAGTAAAAAAGCGACTTCCTGGAAGTCGCTTTTTTTATCACTCCGGCGTCGCTACTGGCAGCGGCCAGCCGCCCAGACGCTTCCAGCGGTTCACTATCTCGCAAAACAGCTGCGCCGTCTGCTCGGTATCGTAGAGGGCGGAATGGGCCTGCGCGCCGTCGAACGGCATCCCCGCGGCAATACAGGCTTTCGACAGCACCGTCTGGCCCAGCGCCAGCCCGCTCAGCGCGGCGGTGTCGAAGGTGACAAACGGATGGAACGGGTTGCGTTTTAGCCCCGCCCGTTCGGCGGCGGTCATGGTGAAGCTGTGGTCAAATGTGGCGTTGTGCGCCACCATGATAGCCCGACTGCAGTCGCTCTCTTTCATCCCTTTGCGTACCATTTTGAAGATGGCATGCAGGGCATCGTATTCGCTAACGGCGCCGCGCTCTGGATCGTGCGGGTTAATCCCGTTAAAGGCCAGCGCTTCGGGCTGGAGATTGGCGCCCTCGAAAGGTTCAACATGGAAATGCAGCGTTTCATCGGGCATCAGCCAGCCTTGCTCATCCATCTTCAACGTAATGGCGGCGATCTCCAGCAGGGCGTCGGTTTTGGCATTAAATCCTGCGGTTTCAACATCAATCACCACTGGATAAAAACCGCGGAAACGGTCGCACAGACCATTCAGTTGAGCGTTCTCGGACATCAGATTCTCTTAGCTGGTAAAAAGTAGCGCGCATTATGGCAAATTTTGCCACGGCTTGCAGCAGGCAGGGGTGAAAACAACGGGCGCCGCAGCGCCCGGGCGAGCGATGAAAATAAAGACGCTATGGTCGGGAGGGGTTAGTTGCCCAGCCCTTTGCCGGCGTCTTTCTCTTCAATCAGCTCAATTTTGTAACCGTCAGGATCTTCCACGAAGGCGATAACGGTGGTGCCGCCTTTTACCGGCCCGGCTTCACGGGTGACGTTGCCCCCGTTCTGGCGGATCCGCTCGCAGGCTTCGGCGGCGTTGTCGACGCTCAGCGCGATGTGACCGTAGGCGGTGCCCAGCTCATAGCTGTCCACGCCCCAGTTGTAGGTCAGTTCGATCACCGCGGTATCGCTCTCTTCGCCGTAGCCGACGAAGGCGAGGGAGTATTTGTACTCCGGGTTTTCGCTGGTGCGCAGCAGCTTCATGCCCAACACGTTGGTATAGAAGTCGATAGAACGTTGCAGGTCGCCAACGCGCAGCATGGTGTGGAGTAAGCGCATAATGTCCCCTATGCAGTTTATTTGCTAGATCAGAGCGTTGAGTATAGCGGCGATACGTCGCCGCTATCAATGGAGGGATTACAGCGTAGGATAATCGGTGTAGCCTTCCGCGCCGCCGCCGTAGAAGGATTCCGGGCGCTGCGGGTTAAGCGCCGCTTTTTTCTGCAGGCGGGCCACCAGATCCGGGTTGGCGATGTAATCGCGGCCAAAGGCCACGGCATCAATCAGCCCTTTGTTGATCAGGTCGTTGGCTTTTTCAACGGTGTAGGCGCCAGCGCCAATGATCACGCCAGGGAAGCGGTCGCGAACTTTCTGACGGAAAGCTTCGCTATACGGCTTGCCGCCCGCCCAGTCCGGCTCGGACATGTGCAGATAGGCGATACCGCGTTTCGCCAGCTCGCTAATCAGATACAGCGCGTCTTCTTCTTCATTCGGGCCATTATCCACATTCTGGAAGCTGCCAATCGGCGACACACGGATGCCAATCCGGTCAGCGCTCCACTCTTTGCTCACGGCGTCGACCACTTCCAGCACCAGACGGGCGCGGTTTTCCACGCTGCCGCCATACTGGTCGGTACGCTGGTTCGCCGACGGCGAGAGGAACTGGTGCAGCAGATAGCCGTGGGCTGAGTGCAGTTCAACCAGATCGAAACCGGCGTCACGGGCATTGCCCACCGCCTGACGGAAATCATCGACGATCCCCGGGATCTCTTCGGTTTCCAGAGCGCGAGGCATCGAGGTGTCGACGCGGATGGCGTGGCCGTTTTCGTCGCGCAGCGAGGTGCGGGTGCCGGCGCTCAGCGCAGACGGCGCTACCGGTGCGGCGCCGCCGGGCTGCAGGCTGCTATGGGAAATTCGTCCGGTGTGCCACAGCTGCACGGCGATATGGCCGTTTTCCGCGTGAACGCCGGCGGTGATTTTCTGCCAGGCGGCAATCTGCTCCGGGCTGTGCAGCCCTGGCGCGCCGGCATAGCCTTTGGCCTGGGCGGAAATCTGCGTCGCTTCGGTGATGATCAGCCCGGCGCTGGCGCGCTGACGGTAGTATTCGCCCATCAGCGGGGTAGGGATATCGCCCGGCTCGATGCTGCGCAGACGCGTCAGTGGAGCCATAAATACGCGATTAGGGACGGTGACGGCACCGACTTTCAACGGGGTGAATAATTTTGATTCCGACATAATGACTCCTGAGTAGACCGGTCGTCTAGGAACTGATGAAATAAAAACGCCTGTTATACAGCAGGCGCCGCAATAATCTGTTTCGCGTGGGCAAGGGCGCTCTCCAGCGGCGTTGCGCTACGCGTTATTTTGGCCTGCAGGTTGGCGCCGAGCCACAGGGAATAGAGTACCTGCGACAGCGTCCTGGCCTCGCCGTCAAAGGTCAGACTGCCTTCCTGACGCCCTTTCTCCAGCGCGTCGCCCAGCAGGGCGATGATCTGGCTGGCGCCGTGGTCCATGGCGGTGCGCATGTCTTCCGACAGATCGCAAACCTCTGCCGACAGCTTG
This sequence comes from Klebsiella sp. GG_Kp173, assembly GCF_040062415.1. Lineage (NCBI taxonomy): Bacteria > Pseudomonadati > Pseudomonadota > Gammaproteobacteria > Enterobacterales > Enterobacteriaceae > Klebsiella > Klebsiella sp. GG_Kp173. The sequence goes on along the minus strand of NZ_JBEAFZ010000016.1, from coordinate 19,392 downwards.
ACGGTGAGACACCCGCTAATAATCCCCTGCTGGTAAAACTGATTCAGCGTGTGCTGATAGTAGGCCAGCAGCCGATCGCGATAGTTGCCCTCGCCATGGGCGAAGTGATCGACCAGCCGCTGCAGATATCCGGCGTAATGGTTTTCAAGCAAGGCGACGCCGAAGGCTTCTTTAGAGCGAAAGTAATGATAGAAAGAGCCCTTGGGCACTTCCGCCGTCTTCAGGAGTTCGCTCAAGCCCATGCCGGTAAAGCCGCGATGCATGCATAGCCGCTCACCGGTGGCCAGGATATGTTCTCGAGTATCGCAATCGCTGTGTCTGTTCATGGCGCACACTGTAGTAGACCGATTGGTCTAATGCAAGACTTAGCGCAAAAATGTTAGCTGGCGCAGCACGGAGTGAACAAAATTTGCGTCGGCGCAGGGAAACGTCTTCAATGAAAGGAGATGAGGGGACAGGAGGCGTGTGGTGGCAGAGCAGTTAGAGTTTTTCCCGGTGCAGAGCCCGTGCCGGGGAATTTGTCAGACCGATGAGCGCGGCTACTGTCGCGGCTGTTTCCGTAGCCGTGAGGAGCGTTTTAACTGGCAAACGATGAGCGATGCGCAGAAACAGGAGGTATTGCGTCTGTGCCGTCAACGCCTGCTGCGCAAAATACGCGCGAACAGACCAGAGGCGGCGGAAGAACCGCAGCAACCCTCACTGTTTTAAGCCAAAAATTACGTATACTCAGAGCACTTTTTTATTGAGGAAGCGGTTATGGTTCAGCGTATTGCTATGGCTCCCCAGGGGCCGGAATTTTCGCGTTTTGTGATGGGCTACTGGCGTCTGATGGACTGGAAAATGTCGCCAGGCGAGCTGGTCGGCTTTATCGAACAGCATCTTGATTTAGGCATTACCACTGTCGATCACGCCGATATCTATGGCGATTACCAGTGCGAATCCGCCTTTGGTGAAGCCCTGAAGCTGGCGCCGCACATGCGTAGCCGGATGGAGATTGTCAGCAAATGCGGCATTGCCACCCGGGCGCGCGCTGAAAACACCATCGGTCACTACATTACCAACCGGGACCACATCGTGCTCAGCGCTGAGCAATCGCTGCGCAACCTGGCAACGGACCATCTCGATCTGCTGCTGATCCACCGGCCGGATCCGCTGATGGACGCCGACGAGGTGGCTGAAGCCTTCCTCGCGTTGCACCACAGCGGCAAGGTACGTCATTTCGGCGTCTCGAACTTTACCCCTGCCCAGTTCACCCTTCTGCAGTCGCGCCTGCCGTTTACACTTGCCACCAACCAGGTGGAGATCTCGCCAGTGCATCAGCCGTTGCTGCTTGACGGTACCCTCGATCAGCTGCAGCAGCTGCGTATTCGTCCGATGGCCTGGTCCTGCCTCGGCGGCGGCCGCCTGTTTAATGAAGAGGGCTTTCAGCCGCTGCGCGACGAGCTGGCCCAGGTGGCCCACGAGCTCAACGCCGACAGCATCGAGCAGGTGGTTTACGCCTGGGTGATGCGCCTGCCGTCGCAGCCGCTGCCGATTATCGGCTCGGGTAAAATTGAGCGCGTGCGCTCGGCGATTGTGGCCGAAAAACTGAGTATGACCCGCCAGCAGTGGTTCCGTATCCGCAAAGCCGCGCTCGGTTACGACGTGCCGTAACGGGCATTTCACCTCCGGAAAGCAGTTCCTGGTTTACACTTAACAGAGAGACAGCCATCCGGAGGTGTTATGCAACGATGTATTCTCGCTATCCTTTCCCTCGCATTTTGCGCTGGCGCGCAGGCCGTCAGTGAAGATGTGCCACTTAATCTCGTGACCAGCCAGGGCGTTGGTCAATCCATCGGCAGTGTAAAAATCTCCGAAACCGACCGCGGACTCGAATTTGCTCCTAATCTGCGGGCGTTACCGCCGGGCAAGCACGGCTTTCATATTCATGCTGAAGGCAGCTGCCAGCCGGCGATGAAAGAGGGCAAAGCCGTAGCCGCCGGAGCGGCGGGCGGACATTACGATCCGCAACATACCGGTAAACATGAAGGGCCGTTGGGCACCGGGCATCTTGGCGATCTACCGCTGCTGGTGGTCAACGACGCGGGTGTGGCTGACCAGCCGATTATCGCTCCGCGTCTGAAAACGCTGGCGAAAGTGAAAGGCAAAGCGCTGATGGTTCATGTCGGCGGCGATAATATGGCCGACAGTCCGCAGCCGCTGGGCGGCGGCGGCGAACGGTTTGCCTGCGGGGTGATTAAGTAATCTTTTCGCCAATCGTTCCGGCGACCGGAGCCTGTTCCAGCTGCGACAGCGCGCAATACAGTCGCCATATCGCGGCGGCCAGCTCCCGGGCCGCCGGCTGATGATGGTGGTTCAGAACTTCGCAGATCCGCAGCAGCTCCTGCAGCGTGGAGGCCAGCGGCCGCTGCTGCACGCCACGCTCGCTCATCACATCGCGCAGCAGGTTGATACACAGGTCGCGCACCTGGGCGAGAGGATCGGAGCGCGTTTCCCACTCGCGAAGCTGCCAGACCACGTGGGAGCAGTTCAGCAATACCACCCCCCAGCGCAGCAGCCAGCGGCGAGCCAGCGCATCCTGGCTCTGACTGAGCTGGCTGACATGGTGATATACCAGCGATTCAAATTCGTGCTCGCTGTGCTGGGGGTGGCGGCTGAGCTGATCGACAAAGTGACGCCGTAACGCTCTGATATGGCGTCGACCTTTACGGGCGTCCGAGCCGGGACTGAGCACCGCAAAGGCCAGCCATGCAAAGCCCACGCCGACAATCTTACTTAAATTGTCATTAAAAAAGGCCGCATAGTCGTAAACCGGTGGGTTGGTGACGGAGATAAACGAGCCCATAAAGACGATAAGCTGCCCCCACAGGCCGGCAAATTTTGGCCACTGCAGCTTGAGTAACTGCATGGTGGTCAGCAACGGGAACAGAAACAGCAAGAACTGCCACAGGTCGGTTATCTGCACCATCAGGCCAAATTTCACCACAAAACTGAACAGCGACAGCAGCACCAGGGTCTGCATCAGCAGCGTCAACGAACGAAACGGCGAGGCGGAAACCGAATAGAGCACGCAGCAAATGGAGGCCAGGGTCAGGGCCGCCGCGCAGCTGGTCCACTGGGTACTGATCCCCCACGCGCCAATCGCCACCAGCGCGCAAAAGGTACGGATGCCGTTGAGCAATGCCTCTGCCTGGTCGGTGTGGCGGGCCAGCGCGGGCGCGGAAGGGACATTGAACTCGGCGATCGCCGAGGCATTTTCAACCCGGCGGATCCAGCGGCTGCTTTCCAGATAAATGCGGCAGAAATAGCGTAACCGCGCCCAAAAGGCGAGGTGGCGGTAATCCGCGTCCGGCGGCGGCGCCAGCGGCGCCAGAATGCGGGCGACGTGATAGCTGTCAGCACTGGAGGTGGCGAGCTCCGCGAGCAACGATTCCAGCACCTGGCGGGTATTGGCCGGGGCGTCAGGCCAGTTCAGCAGCATACGCCGCAGACTGGAAATGACGCTGGTCATGCGGAGCTGCTGGTGCAGCAGGTAGTTCAGCAGGGGATTTTGCCGACGGAAGCGGTAGTGGCTCCAGAAGGCCTGGATGCGCAGCAGGTTCATGGTCAGGATCTGGCCAATTACGCTTTCATGGGCGGTGCGGATGGCATCCGTCGTTTCCGGGACCCACAGCAGACTGGCGTGCTCCAGCAGGCGGGCGTGCATGGTTTTCAGGGCCGTCAGCAGATTGCTGCCATCGGAGGTGCTGGGCAGGATCATCATCATCAACCCGCCGCACAAGATCCCAACGATGACTTCGCACACGCGCGACTGGGCAATCACCCATAGCTCGTAGCTGTCGCTGATATTAATCACCGGAAAGGCGATGATGGCGCAGGTATAGCCCGCCAGCTGAAAGGCGTAGGCTACGTTATTGGTGAACAAGGCGCAGGCCCAGGTGCACAGCGCCAGCCAGCCGGAGATACTGAACAGGAACAGCCAGGGATCGTTGAGCGTATGGCCCGCCAGCAGCAGGGCGGCGCAGGCGCCGAGAAGGCTGCCGGCAATGCGGCCAAAACTTTTACTGATCACCCCGCCGACGGTGGGAAAGCTGACCACCGCCGCGGAGGTCATCGCCCAGTAGGGCTCATCCAGATCCAGTGCGTAGGCGATGCTTAACGCGAGACACATGGCGATGCCGTTGCGTAGCGCGTATCGCCACTGCGGTCGGGTGGCTTTAACCCAGGGCAGCGTGCGCCATGACAGGGTCTGCAGATTCATCACTGTCCGCCGATCGAGACGGTGCAGGTGGTACCGGAGACCAGAGTGACATCGGCCGGCAACGTATCAAAGGCAATCCGCACCGGCACACGCTGGGCGAGGCGGACCCAGGGGATATTCGGTTTGATATTGGCCACCAGCCCGGTTCCCTGTTCCACGCTCTGGTCGACAATCGCGCGACCGATGCTGGCGACATGCCCCTGCAGCGTCTGCTGATTGCTGTAGAGAATGATTTGCGCCGGATCGCCGATGCGAATATGGCGCAGTTTGGTCTCTTCAAAGTAGCCCAGCACGTAGAACGAATGGCTGTCCACCAGGGCAAAGACCGGATGGCCGGTGGTGGCGTAATCGCCGACCCGGGTGGAGAGGTTAGTCACCCAGCCGTCTACCGGCGCTTTGACGACCGTCTGGCTGAGCTGCCACTGCGCATGTTTCAGCGCCGCCTCGCTGACACCGACTCCCGCTCTGGCGGCCGCCAGGGTAGTGGTGGCGGTATTCAGGGCGGTATTGGCGTTTTCAAGGTCTTCAGCTGAGATGGCATTTTGCGACAGGTTTCTGCGACGGCGGGCTTCGCTGGCGGCTTTGCTTTGCTCCGCCTGCGCTTTCGCCACCTCAGCTTGCGCTTTCGCCAGCTGCGCCTGGGCGTTCAGCACCGCGATGCGGTAGGGGGTGTCGTCGAGGGTAAACAATACCTCACCGGCCTTGACCTGCTGGTTATCGGCCACGTTCAGCTGCAATATACTGCCGGAAACCTGAGGGGTGATCCCGACCTGCTCGGCGCGCACTTTACCGTCGCGGGTCCAGGGGGACTGAGTGTAGAAATTCCATAACAACCACGCGGCAACCAGAGCGATGGCCGCCACCAACAGCGTTGAAAGATATTTTAATTTTTTCATAACAGGAAGATCACCAGGCAATCAGTAACACCAGGGCCAGACAGACCGAGAGCGCGAACAGGGAGAGATCCATCAGCAGTGGATGCCAGATGTCGCCCGCATACATCCAGTCACGCAGCTGGCGATGTAAAAACAGCCAGATAAAGAAGCCTAGCAGGACGGCTTTGAACAACGGAGGGAAATAGACGGATGCGCCGAACACCAGGTCCTGCAGCGGCAATCCGGATGAATTAAGACTCAGTTTCACAAGCAAAAATCCTTTGCCATAACAGGGATAACCTCAGGACGTGCTACTCTTTAACAGTGTAAATCATTGTTTTGGTTTTTGTTGAATCAAGTAATTCATTTGTTTTGATTATTCAAATGCTGCACACTATTCTAAAATCAGTATAATAACTTAGCAAGCTAATTATAAGGAGATGAAATTGGAATCGCCACTTGGTTCTGATCTGGCACGTTTAGTTCGCGTCTGGCGCGCGCTAATCGACCATCGCCTGAAACCTCTGGAGTTAACGCAGACCCACTGGGTTACGCTGCATAACATCCACCAGCTGCCGCCTGAGCAGTCGCAGATCCAGCTGGCGAAAGCCATCGGTATTGAACAACCGTCCCTGGTGCGCACGCTCGATCAGCTGGAGGAGAAAGGGCTTATTTCTCGCCAGACCTGCGCAAGCGATCGGCGAGCCAAACGCATCAAGCTGACGGAAAAAGCCGAACCGCTGATCAACGAGATGGAAGAGGTGATAGGCAAAACCCGCGATGAAATCCTCGCAGGGGTCTCGAAGCAGGAAGTGGAAACGTTGCTTCACTTAATTCGTAAACTTGAACAAAATATCCTCGATCTCCAGGCAAAAGATTAATCGTTTTGCGGCCCGGTTTATCCCGGGCCTTTTTTTACCTGCCCTGGCGTCGCCAGATTACCACCCGGTTACGTCCGCTGTTTTTTGCTTCATACATGGCTTCGTCCGCGCGTTGGACGCACTCTTCGGCTGTCACACTGCCGTCATGGGTCGTATACACGCCCATACTGATGGTCATCCGCTCTGGCAGAGGGGTTTGTTCGGCGCTGACCGCCAGGCGGACGCGCTCGGCGATCGCCTGCGCCTCGTCCTCTGCGGTGTTGACCAGCAGCAGGGCAAACTCCTCACCGCCAATGCGGGCGGCCGCGTCATCCTTACGCGAATGGCTGTCCAGCACCGAGGCGGCAAACTGGATCACCTTGTCGCCGGCGATGTGGCCATAGTTATCGTTGATGCGTTTAAAATGGTCGAGGTCGCAGATGATCACCGACAGCGGATGCTGGGCCTTCACCTTTGCCAGCTGCTGGTTGAGGGTATCGTAGAAGAAGCTGCGGTTGTAAAGCCGGGTCAGCGGGTCGCGTATCGAATTCTGGTATGAGTTGACATACTTGTGGTTAGACTCGCGATAGAGGATAAAGACGTCTACCAGCAGCACCAGGATCAGGAACAGGGTGCACAGCGTTTCAAAAAAACGCGCCTGATACCAGGCCTGATCGAGCTCCCCAACGGCAGAGAGCAGCTGGAAAATGGTGAACAAATATGCGCTGCAAAAAAAAGCGCCGCTGTACCAGAAAATATTGCGCAGTTTGCTAAACCAAATTATTAAAATCAGCGCGATAAACCAGACTGCCATCAGCAGCCAGCCAATAATACTCCGCCACAGCGGCGTAAAAGTATGGCTCAGATCGTCAATAAACCTAATGCTCAACCATGGCGAGTGGCTGGAGAAGATCCATGACAAAAAAATTATCATTAACGTAAAAACAATACATGCCGCGAAAGTCATTACATGGGCTTTAAAGGAGTGCATGATCCGTCGGCGAAAGTAATACAAAATAATTGACGACGTGAATAAGACGGCCATCATTATATTGCGAAAGAAATAATATATCACAGCGTCATTTTGTTTCACCACCGGCGCGGGATTACAGCTGAGCCAGTCCGGATAGCTACTGAGGGTGCCCAGCATCAGTAACGCCGAACAGGCAAAACCGAAAGCGACAGGCGTCAGATACAGGCGACGCTTGCTGCTCCAGTATTTCATGCCCATAAAACAGGCAATAGTGATATGAAACACCATCAGAAAACTGGTCAGCAGGGGAAATAGTATTGATGAGGTGCTGTTGAATCTGGTCTCAAAAGAGCTGGTTAACCCGGTAATGCCGACTCCGGCCAGCAAACAAATAAAAAAATAAATGATAAGACGTCTAACAACATGATTCACATGTTTGTTCATAGGCAATATTCCAGAATAATAACAACAGCTACGAGGTTGGGTTGGCTTAATAATATTAACGGTTATAAGAGTAGTGGGGGCTGTGGGCAAAGATATTGCGCAGGCGCAATGATTGATGAAATATTAAAATTAATATGTGTTATCGCTAATACAAAACTTTTACGGCGAGAAAAATGTGGGTGATAAGTACGATGCGGCGCAACTGGCCGCATCGTGACAGGTGTTAGCGAGGAGAGACGGTGACCTGGCTGCCGCTGCCGGCAATGGCTACGCGCTGTCCAACAGAGAACGGGGTGCTGCCCTGTTTCTGTACCACCATGATGGTGTTGCCATCATCTTTACGAATTTCCAGTTCCACGCCCTGGGTTTTATTCATGGCGCCCTGTACGCCCTGACCGGCTACCCCGCCCGCGACCGCGCCAGCCGCAGTGGCCAGAGAACGTCCGGTGCCGCCGCCGATGGTATTCCCGAGGAAGCCGCCCAGAACCGCGCCGCCAATCGCCCCGATGGCATTGCTGTCGTCGCCGCTCTGGATCTGTACGGCGCGGGTATGCACGATGGTACCGTATGTCACGCTCTGCACCTGTTTGGCTTCAGATGCGGAATAAACGTCGCCGGACAGGCCGCTGCTGCTCACACAGCCCGCGAGCGTAAAACCAATCATCGATACAGCCAAAACACGTAAAATCATTTATGAATCTCCTGTTCACCGAAGGTGTTCAATTGAACGTCCATGCGGTTAATTATATGGCATTTAGTCGTCGGCGGGCATAGCTTCCCCCCGGGATATACAAAAAATAATAATTAATGGTGCTTCAACCTAAACTAAACGCCGGTTCTTTACGATGTTCTCCGAAATGTCTCTCTATTGTTAAAAAGTATTATTACAACATAGCATTAGCGGACACTTTATGATGGAGTGAGACGCATACGAGGGTCATGGAATGAAGGAAAAACGTATGAGATCGGGTCGCTTTATTGGCGTTATGTCGGGTACCAGCCTTGATGGTATCGATGTCGTTTTAGCCGCTATCAACGAAAACATGGTGGCGCAGCAGGCCAGTCTCACCTGGCCCATCCCACACGCGATAAAAGAAGAGATCCTGGCGATTTGTCAGGGCCAGTCGCTGACCCTCTCGCAGCTGGGGCGTTTGGATACCCGCCTCGGAAGGCTGTTTGCCGAGGCCGTGCTGGCGCTGATGCGTCAGGAAAGTCTCAAACCCGCGGACGTCATCGCCATCGGCTGTCATGGGCAGACTGTATGGCACGAGCCGCAGGGCGATGCCCCGCACACGCTGCAAATTGGCGATAACAACCAGATCGCCGCCCATACCGGCGTCACTGTGGTGGGGGATTTCCGTCGGCGTGATATGGCGCTTGGCGGGCAGGGGGCGCCGCTGGTGCCGGCTTTTCATCATGCGCTGCTGGCGCACCCCGTTGAGCGGCGGATGGTGCTGAATATTGGCGGGATCGCTAATGTGTCGCTTCTGGTGCCGGGCCAGCCGGTGCGCGGCTATGATACCGGGCCGGGCAATATGTTGCTGGACGCCTGGATCTGGCGTAAGCAAGGTAAACCTTACGATAAAGACGCCCAATGGGCCAGTGAAGGCAAAGTGCTCCTGCCGTTGCTGCAGGATATGCTGAGCGATCCGTGGTTTGCCTTGCCGGCGCCGAAAAGCACCGGTCGGGAATATTTCAATTACGGCTGGCTGGAGCAGCATCTGGCTCGTTACCCGGGGCTGCGCGGACAGGATGTGCAGGCAACCCTCGCGGAATTAACCGCCGTGACCATCAGTGAGCAGGTATTGTTAAGCGGTGGCTGCGAGCGTTTGTTAGTGTGCGGCGGCGGCGCGCGTAACCCATTGTTAATGGCGCGCCTGGCGGCCCTGCTGCCGGGAACCGAAGTCTCCACCACCGATGAAGCGGGGATCAGCGGCGATGATATGGAAGCGCTGGCCTTTGCCTGGCTGGCCTGGCGCACCATCGCTGGCCTGCCGGGGAATCTGCCCTCTGTGACTGGCGCCAGCGAAGCCACGGTGCTGGGCGCCATTTTCCCTGCTAACCCGCCGCAGAATCGGAGTTAACTGAAATCTTAAATACGACGCGACCGGTAAACTGGACAAGTTAAGCGGAGGGCGGAGTGCCCTCCGTGACCGGGAAAGTCGAAGGCAAACGAATGAAAAAAATTCTTATCGCAGTTGTACCTTTTATGCTGGCGGGCTGTAGCTACTACAACCAGTTTGTCGAGCGGATGCAGACGGACACGCTGGAGTATCAATGCGACCAGAAACCGTTGACGGTCCATCGCAATAACTCACGCCAGCAGGTGAGTTTTATCTATGACAACCAGCAGCTGAATCTGTCAGAGGGGCTGTCGGCTTCCGGAGCGCGCTACACCGACGGCGTCTATGTCTTCTGGTCGAAAGGCGATACCGCCACCGTCTATAAGCGCGACCGCATCGTTCTCGATAACTGCCGGCTGCAGACCGCCAAACGTTGAGATTTCTGTCCGGGGGGCGCACAATAACGCCACCTTATGACTATATCCTCGATGGCCATGTCTGATAACGACGAACTCCAGCAAATCGCGCACTTGCGCCGTGAATACACCCGTGGCGGTTTGCGTCGCCACGATCTTCCAGCTGAACCTCTGCCGCTGTTTGAGCGCTGGCTGCGTCAGGCCTGCGACGCGAAACTCGCCGACCCGACGGCCATGGTGGTTGCCACCGTTGATGAACGTGGCCAACCTTATCAGCGTATTGTGCTGCTAAAGCATTACGACGAAAAAGGGCTGGTGTTTTATACCAACCTTGGCAGCCGCAAAGCCCATCAGATTGAAAATAACCCGCAGGTCAGCCTGCTGTTTCCGTGGCATATGCTGGAGCGCCAGGTGATGGTGATCGGCAAAGCGGAACGCCTGTCGACGCTGGAGGTGGTCAAATATTTCCACAGTCGCCCGCGCGACAGCCAGATCGGCGCCTGGGTCTCGAAGCAGTCGAGTCGGATCTCTGCTCGGGGTATCCTGGAGAGCAAATTCCTCGAGCTAAAGCAGAAATTCCAGCAGGGTGAGGTACCGCTGCCGAGTTTCTGGGGCGGATTCCGCGTCAGCATTGAGCAGATGGAGTTCTGGCAGGGGGGCGAACATCGCCTGCACGATCGCTTTTTATACCAGCGCGATAACGGCGCCTGGAAAATAGACCGCCTGGCACCGTAATTGCCGAAATTAGTTATCGAAGCGCTGGCGCTGAAAGGGCCGGCGCTTTATTCTATGTACTTTTCGCATCTGGCGAAAAGTCGTGTACCGGCAGAGGTGCAGTCGTTTATACATGGAGAATTTGATGGCAAGCAGTAACTTGATTAAACAATTGCAAGAGCGGGGGCTGGTAGCCCAGGTGACGGACGAGGAAGCGTTAGCAGAGCGACTGGCGCAAGGCCCGATCGCGCTCTATTGCGGCTTCGATCCTACCGCTGACAGCTTGCATTTGGGGCATCTTGTTCCATTGTTATGCCTGAAACGCTTCCAGCAGGCAGGTCATAAACCTGTGGCGCTGGTGGGCGGCGCTACCGGTCTGATTGGCGACCCAAGCTTTAAAGCCGCTGAGCGTAAGCTTAATACCGAGGATACCGTGCAGGAGTGGGTGGATAAAATCCGCAAACAGGTAGCCCCGTTCCTTGATTTTGACTGCGGCGACAACTCGGCGATCGCGGCGAACAACTATGACTGGTTTGGCAGCATGAACGTGCTGACCTTCCTGCGCGATATCGGTAAACACTTCTCTGTTAACCAGATGATCAATAAAGAAGCGGTGAAGCAGCGCCTGAATCGTGACGATCAGGGCATCTCCTTTACCGAGTTCTCCTACAATCTGCTGCAGGGTTACGACTTCGCCTGTCTGAACAAACTGCACGGCGTGGCGCTGCAGATTGGCGGCTCCGACCAGTGGGGCAACATTACCTCCGGTATCGATCTGACCCGTCGTCTGCACCAGAACCAGGTGTTTGGCCTCACCGTGCCGCTGATTACCAAAGCGGACGGCACCAAGTTCGGTAAAACCGAGGGCGGCGCCGTGTGGCTGGATCCGAAAAAGACCAGTCCGTATAAATTCTATCAGTTCTGGATCAACACCGCGGATGCTGACGTCTATCGCTTCCTCAAGTTCTTCACCTTCATGGACATTGCAGAGATCAATGCCCTGGAAGAAGAAGATAAAAACAGCGGTAAAGCGCCGCGCGCCCAGTACGTGCTGGCAGAGCAGGTGACGCGTCTGGTGCATGGCGAAGAGGGTCTGGAAGCGGCGAAACGCATTACCGAGAGCCTGTTCAACGGCAACCTGAGCGACCTCAGCGAAGCTGACTTCGAACAGCTGGCTCAGGACGGCGTGCCGATGATCGAGATGGAAAAAGGCGCCGATCTGCTGCAGGCGCTGGTGGATTCCGAGCTGCAGCCGTCCCGCGGCCAGGCGCGTAAAACCGTCGCCTCTAACGCGGTGACCATCAACGGTGAAAAACAGGCCGATCCGGAATATGTTTTTGCTGACAGCGATCGCCTGTTTGGTCGCTACACCTTGCTGCGCCGCGGTAAGAAGAATTACTGCCTGGTCTGCTGGAAATAAAAAAATACTACCAGGGCGTGGGAAACCACGCCCTTTTTCTTTTTAGGGTTGTGGTAAGAAAATGAAGAACATCCTCGCCATTCAGTCTCACGTGGTGTTTGGCCACGCCGGCAACAGTGCCGCCGAGTTCCCGATGCGCCGCCTGGGCGCCAATGTCTGGCCCCTCAATACCGTACAGTTCTCTAACCATACGCAGTACGGCAAATGGACCGGCTGTGTGATGCCGCCTTCGCACCTGACGGAGATCGTCCAGGGCATCGCCGACATCGACAAGCTGCAGACCTGCGATGCGGTACTGAGCGGCTATCTCGGTTCTGCTGAACAGGGCGAGCATATCCTGGGCATCGTGCGTCAGGTAAAAGCGGCCAATCCGGCGGCGAAGTATTTTTGTGACCCGGTGATGGGCCATCCGGAGAAGGGCTGCATCGTCGCCCCGGGCGTGGCGGAATTCCACGTGCGCTATGCGCTGCCGGCCAGCGATATCATTGCGCCTAATCTGGTGGAGCTGGAGATCCTCTGCGGTCATCCGGTCGCCAGCGTGAGCGAGGCGGTGGCCGCCGCGCGGGAGCTCATTGTCCAGGGGCCGGAGGTAGTGCTGGTTAAGCATCTTTCCCGCGCCGGCATGAGCATGGACCGCTTTGAGATGCTGCTGGTGACCGCAGAGGAAGCCTGGCATATCAGCCGGCCGCTGGTGGATTTTGGCCTGCGTCAGCCGGTGGGCGTTGGCGATGTGACCAGCGGTCTGCTGTTGGTGAAACTGCTGCAGGGCGCCAGCCTGCGCGACGCGCTTGAGCACGTCACCGCCGCGGTGTACGAGATCATGTTGACCACCAAAAACATGCAGGAGTATGAACTGCAGGTGGTGGCGGCGCAGGATCGTATTGCCGTGCCGGAGCACTGCTTCAGCGCTACCCGGCTGTAACTTTCTGACTCTGCCCGGCAGACCGCCGGGGAGAGTCTGGTCTTACTTTAAGCCTTCCGCCGCCAGTGCGTCAGCCACTGCCGGACGCGCCGCCACCTGCGCCATCCAGCTGCCGATATGACCGCAGGCGGCCATATCCAGTTTAATCGCATAGCCCCAGCGCAGCACCGTGAACAGATAACCATCGGCGATGGTGAAGCGATGGCCGGTCAGCCACTGTTTATCCGCCAGCGAGGCATCGACGTACTGCAGTTTCTTCTCGAGCAACGCGCGGGCAACGGGCTTATAGTCTTCCGGGGTGTCCGGGCGGAACAGCGGCGTAAAGCCTTTATGCAGTTCGGTAGCCACGTAGTTCAGCCATTCCAGGGTCTGGTAACGGGCAACGGAGCCCACGGGCGCCAGCAGATGGCGGTCCGGCACCTGATCGGCGATGTACTGCATAATAGCCACGCCCTCGGTGAGCAGGATGTCATCATCCAGCAGCAGCGCCGGCACCTGACCTTTCGGGTTGATCAGCAGATAATCTTCCCCGTTTTCCAGCTGTTTCCTTGCCAGATCCACGCTCTGCAAAGTGAAATCCAGGCCGCTTTCGCGCAGGGCGATGTGTGAGGCGAGGGAACAGGCGCCGGGTTTGTAGAACAGTTTCATGCGTTACTCCTCGTGGCTGCAGTTTTCTGTATGTTAGTCCCGCCAGGGGTAAAAAAAAAGCCGCTAACCTAACGTTAGCGGCTTAAAAATAATTGATTTTCCCTGCGGCGTCAGGCTGCCGCGGTTTCGCGTGCTTTTACGTCCGCGCTGTCGTCCTGAGTCATTCGGTTCAGCTTCGGCGCGGTCAGCAGCATCAGGGCGGCGATGACCGCGGTGACGATACCGATCTGCAGGAACACATGACCGTACACTTCCAGCGACACCAGCGGATCGGTGACGTTTTCCGGTACCGCCATCAGGTTGGCGATTTTCCCGGCGATGATTGCCGCACCGGCGGTGGTGAGGAACCAGCTGCCCATAATGAAGCCCATCAGACGCTGAGGAACCAGCTGAGCGACCATCGCCAGGCCGAGGCCGGAAATCATCAGCTCACCGATAGACTGCAGCGCATAGCTCAGGATCAGCCAGTTAACCGAGACGATACCAGCGTCGCTGGCGAACTTCGCCCCTAAAGGCAGGACGAGGAACGCGCCGGAGCACAGCACCATACCGATAGCGAACTTGTGCGGCATCGGCAGGCGATCGCCCATCTTGTTATAGATGGCGGCCAGAATAGGGCTACCAATCATGATCCAGAACGGGTTCAGCGCCTGATACTGTTCCGGCTCGAAGGCGATGCCGAGGATCGAGTGCTCCACGTTGCGGATAGCGAAGAAGTTCAGAGAGGTCGGCATCTGGCTGTACAGTACGAAGAAGACGATCGCTTCTACCATCAGCAGGAAGGCGACGATCATTTTCCGACGCGCGGCGCCTTTCAGGCCCATCGCTTCTTTGGCGAAAATCACCACGATACCCAGCGCGATGACGCCCAGCGCCATGCGTGCGATACCTTGGTTGTGCAGCAGCCAGGTCGCGATAGCGACCAGCACCACCACGCCAGCGATGGTCGCCAGCAGTTTACCCATATGCACCGGGGCAAAGTCCGGTTTCGAGCCGTACTGTTTCACCCATTTCTGGCAGAAGGCGAAGTTGATGATAGTGATCACCATCCCCACCACGCTCAGGGCGAAGGCGACGCTCCAGCCGAAACGCGCGGCCAGCCACGGAGTTGCCAGCATCGAGAAGAACGAACCGATGTTGATGGACATGTAGTACATGGTAAATGCACCGTCCAGACGCGGGTCGTTTTTGTCATAGCAGGTAGAGAGCAGGGAAGACGGGTTGGCTTTAAACAGGCCGTTACCGACGGCGATTGTCGCCATACCCATATAGACGATAGCGGCGTCATGGCCAGACCAGGCGACCAGCGCATAGCCGATGGCCAACACGATAGCGCCCAGCATAATGACGCGTTTGGTACCCAGCACTTTATCGCCCAGCCAGCCGCCAATGGCGACCAGGCCATAAACCAGCGCGCTAAAGGAGGAGAACAGAGTAATGGAATCCGCTTCCGACATACCCAGCTGTTTTACCAGGTAAACGGCCATGATCCCTTGCAGGCCGTAGTAACCAAAACGTTCCCACAACTCGATCGAGAAAATGAGATAGAACGCGCGTGGTTGTTTGAAAGCGTTCAGACTCACGCTTTCTGCTGGTTTATTGTTTGCAGTAGACACATATACCTCTTTTTTTACATCCCATATTTACTGGGGGGTGTTCGGGGCGCAATCTCGTTGGACCGCCGCCTTTATAGTTATTCTTGGAGGGAAAACGGCAGGTAATGTTCACTATCCTGGCGCATCAGGCAAGGCTTTTGTAATAATCTGTTACACATAATCAGGGTGGCATAATGCTCCGGACATATGAATGTTATCCAGAGTTAAATTTCACCGTTACGTTATCGTTGATATTTTTATCTTTTTGATTGCCCGCTTTTCGCCAAAATGGCGATATATTCTGCTGATCGCGCAATGAGGTAGTGATATGGTCCATTATCCTAAAAATTCATGGGCTATTATCCTGGCAATCTTTGCTCAGCCGTTGTATTACCTGACTTTAATTTCCATTTTTATAACATTCGTTCAACATTGAGTTGCGAGCATGATCTGGATCACAAATGTATAGAAATTTTGCGTTGATAAAAAATGAATGAGCTAGTTTTTTGTTATATAACCGGATAATTGCCCAGCAAAATGCGGTTTATGCGGTGTTAACGGCGGGTTAAATAGCTAAATACGGACCATAACCCAGAGTGAGGCTATGGTCGTGAGAAAGGCGCTCAGGCGTAGACTTTTTCTTTGAATTCGCAAAGGTCTTCAATCAGGCAAGAGCCGCAGCGCGGCTTGCGAGCGATACAGGTGTAACGGCCGTGCAGAATAAGCCAGTGATGGCAGTCGACCTTAAACTCGGCGGGAACGACCTTCAGAAGCTTCTCTTCAACCTGTTCGACGTTTTTCCCGGGAGCGAATTGCGTCCGGTTGCAAACACGGAAGATATGGGTATCCACGGCGATCGTCGGCCAGCCAAAGGCGGTATTCAGCACCACGTTGGCGGTTTTGCGGCCCACGCCGGGCAATGCCTCCAGCGCCGCTCTGTCCTCTGGTACCTCGCCGTTGTGCTGCTCCAGCAGGATACGGCAGGTTTTGATGACGTTTTCCGCTTTGCTGTTAAACAGGCCGATGGTCTTGATATAGGATTTCACGCCCTCCACCCCCAGCGCCAGCATCGCCGCGGGCGTGTTGGCCACCGGGTAGAGTTTGGCTGTCGCTTTATTGACGCTCACGTCGGTTGCCTGCGCCGAGAGCAGGACGGCAATCAGCAGCTCAAACGGCGAGCTGAAGTGCAGCTCGGTGGTGGGGTGGGGATCATTGTCCCGCAGCCTGGTCAGGATCGCCAGGCGTTTGGCTTTGTTCATGTTACGCTTTCCCTGTCGCGTCAGACGGGGCGACAGCGTCGGCCCGGGCCGCCTGCGCCTTCCGTTGCTTGCTACGTTCATCGATAAGGTATTTTACCGCCAGCATCATGCCGAGGCCAATAAAGGCGCCTGGCGGCAGCATAGCCAGCAGGAAAGGGGTGTCCGTATGGAAAACCTCGATGCGCAGCACCTTTGCCCAGCTGCCAAGCAGGCTGTCGGCGCCGTCAAACAGCGTGCCATTGCCGAGGATTTCGCGCAGGGAACCCAGCACGAACATCGCGCAGGTGGCCCCCATACCGATAGAGAAACCGTCCAGCGCCGACAGCGCCGGCCCTTTTTTGGCGGCAAAGGCTTCGGCGCGGCCCACCACGATGCAGTTGGTGACGATAAGCGGGATAAATATCCCCAGCGACTGATACAGACCGAACGCATAAGCGTTGATCAGCATCTGCACCACGCTCACTACCGAGGCGATGATCATCACGTAGATCGGGATGCGGATCTCCGCCGGGGTCCAGCGGCGCAGGCTGGAGATGGTCAGGTTGGTCAGGGTCAGCACCAGGGTGGTCGCCAGACCCAGCCCAAGGGCGTTGGTGGCGGTCGAGGTGACTGCCAGCAGGGGACACATCCCTAACAGCTGAACCAGAGCGGAGTTGTTTTTCCACAGGCCCTGGACGATGACGTCTTTAACTTCGCTCATGGTTACTCTCCACAGGCGCTGAATTCAGGAAGTTGCGCAGGCAGCGTTTGTGCATACAGGCCTGCGCGCTTAACGGCATTGACCACCGCCCGGGGGGTGATGGTGGCGCCGGTGAACTGGTCAAAATCGCCGCCGTCTTTTTTGACCGCCCAATGGCTGTCGCCCTGACCGTGGATGACTTTCCCGGCAAAATGGGTGATCCAGTCCGACAGGCGAAGCTCGATTTTATCCCCCAGACCCGGGGTCTCATGATGCTCGGTCACGCGGGTGCCGAGGACCGTGCCGCTAAAATCGGCGGCCACCAGCAGCTGGATCGCTCCGGAATAGCCGTCCGGCGCGGTGGCTTCCATGACCGCGCCAATCGGCTGGTCGTTATTTTTGGCAATCCACACTTTATGCTGGCCTTTGCCCAGCGCCGTGGCGCTGACCAGATAGCAGCTCTTGAGCAGATCGTTATTATAGCGGTCGGCAGGTAAAACCTGGTCGAATAACGCTTTTTGCTGCAGGGCCGCCTGCTGGTCGATGGTGCTTTTGGTCAGCTCATTGATCGCCGCCGTTAGCCCGGTGGAGCCGGCGGCAAAAAGCGCCAGCGTGACGCCGTGTTTTCGCATCGTTTTTAACATCATCGTTCTCTCAACGGTGGCCATACACGCGCGGGCGCGTGTAGTAATCGATCAGCGGCACGGTAATATTCGCCAGCAGAACGGCAAACGCCACGCCGTCCGGGTAACCGCCGAAGCTGCGAATAAGCCACACCAGCAGGCCGGCGAGTGCGCCGAAGATCAGACGTCCGCGGTTGGTTGTCGAGGCCGTCACCGGGTCGGTCAGAATAAAGAAGGCGCCAAGCATGGTGGCCCCGGAGAATAAATGCATCTGCGGCGAGGCCAGACTCTGCGGCGAGAAGATCCAGCCGAGGGTTGCGCACAGGCCAAGGCTGACGAGGAAGCTGACCGGGATATGCCAGCGGATCGCCTTCTGCCACAGCAGGAACAGACCGCCCGCCAGCCAGGCGATATTCACCCACTGCCAGCCCAGACCCGCCAGAGCGCCGCCGTAAACCGGCAACTGCAGTACCTGCTGGACGCTATGCCCGGCATGCAGGGAGGTTTTGAAGGTATCCAGCGGGGTGGCCTGACTGATGCCGTCGATACCCAGCCGCAGGGCGGCCATGTCGCCTCCGGCGGCGGTATGACCGGTGAAGATCATCTGCAGCGTATCGCTGAACGTCGGGATATGGGCGGCAATCTCGTAAGAAGGCAGCCAGGAGGTCATCTGCACCGGGAACGAAATCAGCAGCACGACGTAGCCGATCATCGCCGGGTTGAAAGGGTTATGGCCGAGTCCACCGTACAACTGCTTGGCGATCACTACGGCAAAGGCGGTGCCGAGCACCACCATCCACCAGGGGGCCAGCGGCGGAATACTCACCGCCAGCAGCAGGCCGGTGAGCAGGGCGGAGTTATCCCTCAGGGTGGCCGCAACAGGCTGTTTGCGCAGTTTGAGAATAGCGGCTTCCGTTGCCCAGGCCGTCAGGGCGGCGAGGACAATCTGCAGGAGGGTGCCCCAGCCGAAAAACCACGTCTGGATCACAATACCAGGCACGGCGGCGAGCAGCACCAGCAGCATAATGCGCGAGGTCTGCCGCTGGTTATGGGTATAGGGGGAGCTTGCGATTCTGAAAACCATTTATTCCTCGTTAACTGCCTGCTGTGTTGCTTTGCGCGCCTGAACGCGAGCGATCGCCGCGGCGACGGCCGCTTTGCGTGGGTCGTCATTGGCTGCGGTTGACGCTATATCCGCCTGGGCAGCCTGCTGTTCGGCTTTGCGCGCTTTGGCGCGGGCGATAGCGGCCTCCACCGCGGCCTTGCGCGGGTCGACCGGCTCGGCTGGCGGGGCTTCCGCCGGCGCGGCCTGCTGTTCGGCTTTGCGCGCTTTGGCACGGGCGATAGCGGCTTCCACCGCCGCCTTGCGCGGGTCGACCGGCTCGGCTGGCGGGGTTTCCGCCGGCGCGGCCTGCTGTTCGGCTTTGCGCGCTTTGGCGCGGGCGATAGCGGCTTCCACCGCGGCCTTGCGCGGGTCGACCGGATCGGCTGCCGGGGCTTCCGCCTGGGCATCCTGCTGTTCGGCTTTGCGCGCTTTGGCGCGGGCGATAGCGGCTTCCACCGCCGCCTTGCGCGGGTCGACCGACTCGGCTGGCGGGGTTTCCGCCGGCGCGGCCTGCTGTTCGGCTTTGCGCGCTTTG
>NZ_JBEAFZ010000015.1:0-35722 GCF_040062415.1 Klebsiella sp. GG_Kp173 | reverse complement strand
GTAAGTGACCGGGGTTGAGGGTCGCAGACAACGCATTTGCAGCGTGAAAGGCGCCGGTTAAATTATTTGGCGTCGGTCGCCGTACCATTTGCATGCCAGGTAAAGACACCGAACTCGAATCCTTTCAGGTCGCCTTTCTGATCCCATGACAGCGGGCCCATCACGGTGTCCACAGTCGCGCCTTTCAGGTATTTAGCGATTTCCGCCGGATCGTCAGACTGATTCAGGCCCGCCTGCAGCGACTGCAGCGCCGCGTAGGTGGTCCAGACGAAGGCGCCGCTCGGATCCTGTTTTTTCGCCTTGATCGCATCCACAATCGGTTTGTTCGCCGGCACCTGGTCGTAGTTCTTCGGCTTGGTCACCAGCAAACCTTCCGCCGACTCGCCGGCGATGTTAGACAGGGAGACGTTCGCTACGCCTTCCGGGCCCATAAACTGGGTTTTCAGACCGGCAGCGCGGGCCTGACGCAGGATCTGGCCCATTTCCGGGTGATAGCCGCCATAATAGACGAAGTCGATATTCTCTTTCTTCAGGCGCGCTACCAGCGTGGAGAAGTCTTTCTCACCGGCGGTGATCCCGTCGAAGAAGACCACGTTCGCCCCGCCTTTTTTCAGGCCATCCTGCACCGCACGGGCCAAACCTTCGCCATACTGCTGTTTGTCATGCACCACTGCGATACGCTGCGGCTTCACTTTGTCGAGAATGTATTTCGCCGCGGTTGGTCCCTGGTCGGAGTCCAGTCCGGTGGTGCGCAGGATCAGCTTATAGCCGCGCGCGGTCAGCTCCGGCGCGGTTGCTGCCGGGGTGATCATCAGAATGCCTTCGTCTTCATAGATATCAGACGCCGGCTGAGTGGAAGAGGAGCACAGGTGGCCGATAACGTATTTGATCCCGTCGTTGACCACTTTGTTGGCGACCGCTACCGCCTGTTTCGGGTCGCAAGCGTCATCATATTTTACGATCTGCAGCTTATTGCCCTTAATGCCGCCCTTAGCATTGATATCCGCTACCGCCTGCTCGGCGCCGGTAAATTCCTGATCGCCGTACTGGGCCACCGGGCCGGACATCGCCCCGACTACCGCGATTTTGATATCTTCCGCCAGCGCCGCGCTGCTCATAACTAAGGCAATACATCCTGCCAGTAACGCTTTACCCTTCATATTCATCCTGAGGCTCCCCATTATTATGGTTTTTGCATTTGTTGTGATGTTGTTTGTTAGCGCATTATTTTGTTTATATCGATAGGAAAAGCATATGATAGCTAATCTACCGGGGGCTGCTCGCGCTTTTGCAGCACACTATGCTAAACATACCGTCATTCTGAGGAATTTGAAACGACTAAATTGCGGGCTATGTAACAGATAAGTGACAAATAAAAAAACCGCGCCAGCATGAACCGGACGCGGTGCAAAACAGGCCCTAATTACCAGCCAGCGGGCAGGTAGCCTACCGCGGACGCTATCGCGTAGACGGCGCTGCAAAGATACAACAACACAATGAAGCATTGGATAAGCGGATGGGTCATCCAGGCCGGACAGGTCCAGCCCGGCGTCAGGTCGCCACGCTGGCGGGCGCCCTTGAGCATCAGGATCGGCATAATCGATAAAATAACGCCGCTGAACACCCCGGCAAAATAGAGCGCGTTGACGAAGGAGACCATGCCGCTGTAGGCCAGCGCGAACGGCGGGATCGCCACCACCAGCAGTACCATCAGGCGACGGGCGGGCTGTTCGTCATTCCCCAGGCGGAACTGATCGAAGATATTGGTCAGGAAGCTGCCGCCCAGTCCCCAGTAGGAGGTCAACATCGCGCACAGCGCAAACAGGTTGGCGGAGAAGAAGGCCCATTCGCCAAGCGCCCTGCCCCAGGAGATGGTGGCCACATCCGAAATATTCTCCAGGCCGTTAAGCGAGATCACCGACAGCGGCACCAGCGCCAGCAGGGTAAAGGTCAGCGCCATGCCGACCATAATGGCTTTAGGCAATTTTTCCGGTTTGTCGGCGAAGCCCCGCGCCATTTCTGGGACGATATACTGTGCCGAGAAGCAGAACGCCACGACGTTGAAGACCGGAACCATATACAGCCAGTTGCCGTCGAGCAGATAGCCCACGCGGGTGGTCTCTTTCAGCAGCGTGGCAATCACCAGCACCGAGATCATCACCACCATACCGATGCTGATAAATTTCTCGCCGCGGCCGATCGCCTTCAGCCCCAGATAGAGCACCCCTGCCGCCGGGACGAAAAACAGCACGCTGCCCAGCGCCGGCGAGATGCCAAACAGCGAGTGCAGCAGCTTGCCGCTGCCGGTCATATAAGCCGTCAATGCCCCGACGCTGTTGACGCAGACGGAGAGGAACATCATTAGCGCGCCAAAGCCGCCGACGTAGCGCTTTGATAATCCGCTGAGCTGCAGATGTTTACGCGTGCGGAGCGTGGATTCCGCGACATAGAGCATGGTCACCGTGGTCAGGCTACCCACCAGCACCAGCCAGAACAGCAGCGGTAAGAAGCCCGCTTTACTTGACGCATAGGCGATAGAGAGGACGCCCGCGCCGATATTGGTACCGACAATCATCGATACGCCTTCGACGAAGCTCAGAGATTTTGCAGGGACAGCCGTACGTTCCCGGCCGGTGAGGACGGGAGAAAAGGTGGAGTTTTCAGACATAATACTTAATGAGATGGTCACTCCCTCCTTCCCGGTACTATGCTGAGGACAGGCTTTCATTCGGAGAACTATCATGGAAAACATTGCGCTCATTGGTATCGATCTGGGTAAAAACTCTTTCCATATTCATTGCCAGGATCGTCGCGGGAAGGCTGTTTACCGTAAAAAATTTACCCGGCCAAAGTTGATCGAATTTTTGGCGACATGCCCCGCTACAACCATCGCAATGGAAGCCTGTGGCGGTTCTCACTTTATGGCACGCAAGTTGGAAGAGTTGGGGCATTCCCCAAAGCTGATATCACCACAATTTGTCCGCCCGTTCGTTAAAAGCAATAAAAACGACTTTGTCGACGCCGAAGCTATTTGTGAAGCTGCATCGCGTCCGTCTATGCGTTTTGTGCAGCCCAGAACGGAATCTCAGCAGGCAATGCGGGCTCTGCATCGTGTCCGTGAATCCCTGGTTCAGGATAAGGTAAAAACAACCAATCAAATGCATGCTTTTCTGCTGGAATTTGGCATTAGCGTTCCCCGAGGAGCTGCCGTTATTAGCCGACTGAGTACCATTCTTGAGGATAATAGTTTGCCTCTTTACCTCAGCCAGTTATTGCTGAAATTACAACAGCATTATCACTATCTTGTTGAGCAGATTAAAGATTTGGAATCCCAGTTGAAACGAAAGTTGGACGAAGATGAGGTTGGACAGCGCTTGCTGAGCATTCCCTGCGTCGGAACACTGACAGCGAGTACTATTTCAACTGAGATTGGCGACGGGAAGCAGTACGCCAGCAGCCGTGACTTTGCGGCGGCAACAGGGCTTGTACCTCGGCAGTACAGCACGGGAGGTAGGACGACATTGCTGGGAATTAGTAAGCGAGGTAATAAAAAGATCCGAACTTTGTTGGTTCAATGTGCCAGGGTATTCATACAAAAACTGGAACACCAGTCTGGCAAATTGGCCGATTGGGTCAGGGATTTACTGTGCCGGAAAAGCAACTTTGTCGTCACTTGTGCTCTGGCAAACAAGCTGGCCAGAATAGCCTGGGCCCTAACGGCACGACAGCAAACTTATGTAGCATAACGGCAGAAATACACCGGTTTAAAGAATTACTGATCTGGTTTTGCGAATACTGATATTGATGATACTAACGGCCCACCGGCCTGTTGAGGAACCTGTAAAACGGAAAGGCTCATTGAAGCCGTATATTTTCTGGAGGTTCATCAGGCGCGGAACTCATCAAGGCGCGGGAATAAAATCCCATTCAGACGCCGGATAGATTCAAGCAAGCCAACTTGTCGTCAAAATCGGTGTTGCAAAAACGGGAGTGACCATAGATTCCGTTTTACTCCGGCGATTTTCACCGCCGGAAAAAAGGTGATATCAGGGTGATAAACCACTCACGCTGAGCATGAACAGGCGACTGCGGCGTCCTGTTTCTGTTCGGCTTCCCTGCCGCCGCAGCCCGCCGGGGAGACGTTAGCTCTTCAGTACGCGCGCCAGAATATCCAGCGCTTTCGAGAACTGGGCGTCCGGAATCGTCAGCGGATAGAGGAAGCGGATCACGTTGCCGTAGACGCCGCAGCTCAGCAGCAGCAGGCCGTTCTCCTGCGCTCTCTGTTGCACCTGGCGGGTGAACTCCGGCGACGGCTCGCCAGTTTGCGGATCGTTAAACTCCACTGCCACCATCGACCCCCGGCCGCGGACATCGACAATCGCCGGACAGGTGGCGCGCGCCTGGTTGAGCACTTCCTGCAGATGGCTACCCAGCTGCTCAGCGCGCTGGCACAGCTGCTCTTCGGCAATCACATCCAGCACCGCGTGCGCCGCGGCCACCGCCAGCGGGTTACCGGCATAGGTCCCGCCCAGTCCGCCTGGCGCTGGGGCATCCATTACCTCGGCGCGACCAACGACGCCCGACAGCGGGAAACCGCCGGCGAGGCTTTTCGCCATCGTCATCAGATCCGGTTTCACATCATAATGCTGCATGGCGAACAGCTTGCCGGTACGAGCGAAACCGGTTTGCACTTCATCGGCGATCAGCAGAATGCCGTGGGTATCGCACAGGTCGCGCAGCGCCTGCATGAAATCGGCCGGCGCGACGTTAAAGCCGCCTTCCCCCTGGATCGGCTCGAGGATGATGGCCGCGACCTGATCCGGCGCAATATCCGCTTTGAAAATGCGCTCCAGGCTTTTCAGCGCATCCGCGGTGGTCACGCCATGCGCCGCATTCGGGTAGACACCGTGATACACCGAACCCGGGAACGGCCCGAAGCCGATTTTGTAGGGTGCGACCTTACCGGTGAGGGCCATGGTCATAAAGGTACGGCCGTGGAAACCGCCGCCGAAAGTTATCAGCCCCGGACGACCGGTGTAAGCGCGGGCAATTTTCACCGCGTTCTCGACCGCTTCCGCGCCGGTGGTGAAGAAGGCCGTTTTTGCCGGCCCGTCAATCGGCGCCAGATCGTTGATACGTTCCGCCAGCGTGACATAGCTTTCGTACGGCACAATCTGATAGGCGGTGTGGGTGAACGCCTGCAGCTGGTCAGCAACCGCGGCAACCACCTTCGGATGACGGTGACCGGTATTTAACACGGCGATACCGGCGGCGAAATCGATCACCTCATTGCCTTCGATATCCCACAGCGTGGCGTTCTCCGCCTTCTCGACAAAGTAGTTACACATTACGCCTACGCCGCGCGGCGTCGCCTGCTGGCGACGTTGATTCAGTTCTGAGCTTTTCACCTGCGAATCTCCTGTCGTGTATGTCACGTTATCGCAACAAATTAGAAACGATGTCGTTTATTTACACAGGAGTTGGCCCTATAATCGAGTACCAATTTTGAATATCTGAGGGATCCAATTGCGTTCGCTGGTGGGTGACCTGGTGCTGGTCCGTCTGCAGGAAGAGCGCGACCCTCTTCTGCACAAACGCTTATACAACGCGCTTCGCCGCGCGATCCTTGACGGTTCGCTGGCACCGCAAAGCCGCCTGCCGCCGTCGCGGGACCTGGCGGGAGAACTCGGCGTATCAAGAAACACCATATTAACAACTTATGAACAATTACTGGCGGAAGGATATGTGGTTTCCCGTCGGGGAAGCGGAACATTCGTTGCCCAAACCGCCTCTGAAAGTTCCTTGACCGCTAAGGGTGAGCGGGAAAACAGCAGCATCGCGACATCGACGGCGCACCTTTCACGCCGCGGCCAGCACCTGCTCGGCCAGGTCAGCGCCAGCCCGCGCCAGTGGGGAGCGTTTATTCCCGGCGTACCGGACGTTAACGCCTTTCCCCATCCGCTGTTCAGCAAGATCCAGGCGCGCATCAGCCGTCGGCCAAAGCCGGAGCGGCTCAGCTACAGCTGCAACGGCGGTACCCCGGAGCTGCAGCAGGCGCTGGTGGATTATCTGCGGGTATCGCGCGGCGTCCACTGTCAGGCAGATCAAATTCTTATCACCGAGGGGATCCACCAGGCTATCGATCTGGTCACCCGCATTCTGTGCGACAGCGGCGATCTGGCGTGGGTGGAGGAGCCTTCCTACTGGGGCATTCGCCACCTGCTGGCGATGAATGACGTCCGGGCGGAGCCCCTGACCGTCGATGCCAACGGCCTGTGTCCGCCGGAAACGGTAGACGATGCGCCGCGGCTCATCTTTGTCACCCCCTCTCACCAGTATCCGCTGGGCGCAGTGATGAGCCTTGAACGTCGTCAGCGGCTGCTGGCGCTCGCCCGCCAGCAGGGGAGCTGGATCGTCGAAGATGATTATGACAGCGAGTTTCGCTTTTCCGGCCAGCCCATCCCCGCCCTGCAGGGGCTGGTGGCCGACGCGCCGGTGGTCTATATCGGCACCTTCAGTAAAACGCTCTATCCCGGCCTGCGTCTGGGCTATGTGGTGATCCCCCGTCCGCTGGTCAGCGATCTGAAGCACGCCCACGCCGAGCTTTACCGCGGCGGCCATTCGCTGATCCAGATGGCGCTGGCGGAGTTTATTACCGCTGGTCACTACTCGGCCCATATCCGCCGCATGCGCCTGCTCTACAGCCGTCGCCGCGCCTTTTTAACCGAGCTGATTCAGCGGCACTGTATGCCCGACGCCCTGTCGGACTTCAGCGATAATGCCGGGCTGCATTTGATCCTCAATTTACCGGAAGAGGCTGACGATGTGGCGATCGCCCGCGAGGCCAATGCGCGCCACATTCTGGTGCGGCCGCTCTCGCGCTACTACCTGACGGCGGCGCGTAAGAAAGGATTATTGATGGGATTTGCCAGCCAGCCCGAGGAGCAGATGGCGCCGGCGTTCAGCGTGCTGATCGGCTGCCTGCGGACGCACTGTCCAGAGGTGCTGCGGCCCATGGATGGCGCAGAAAAACAAAACGCCCCAACCTGAGGCGGGGCGTTATCGGGTTGCCTGGCGTCAGGCAGGGGTAGCGTATCAGGCTTCGATCGCCGCACGCAGTTTTTTCATGGCGTTCTTTTCCAGCTGACGCACGCGCTCTGCGGAGACGCCGTAGCGGTCAGCCAGCTCCTGCAGCGTGGACTTGTTGTCTTCGTCCAGCCAGCGGGCGCGGATGATATCCTGGCTACGCTCGTCCAGGCCCTGCATCGCGTCAGTCAGCTTATTCGCCGCCTGCTCTTCCCAGTTATCGTCTTCGATGCCATCGGCAAAGTTTGACGTTTTGTCCTGCAGATACAGGACCGGCGCCATCGGCTGGCTGTCGGATTCATCGTCCGACGACATGTCGAACGTCATGTCCTGGGCCGCCATGCGGGATTCCATCTCGCGGACGTCTTTGCTCGACACGCCCAGCTCACGGGCCACCATTTCCACTTCATCCTGGTTGAACCAACCCAGACGCTGTTTGGTTTTACGCAGGTTAAAGAACAGCTTACGCTGTGCTTTGGTGGTAGCGACCTTCACGATACGCCAGTTGCGCAGCACGTATTCGTGAATTTCGGCTTTAATCCAGTGCACGGCGAAGGAGACCAGGCGCACACCCACTTCCGGGTTGAAGCGACGCACGGCTTTCATCAGGCCGATATTGCCTTCCTGGATCAGATCCGCCTGCGGCAGGCCATAGCCCGAGTAGTTACGAGCAATGTGAACAACAAAGCGCAGGTGAGACAGAATCAGCTTTTTCGCTGCTTCCAGATCGCCCTGGTAATGCAGCTTTTCAGCAAGCTCCCGCTCTTCATCAGCCGACAGCATCGGCCAAGTGTTAGCGGCCCGGATATACGATTCCAGGTTACCAACGGGGGCTAAAGCTAAAGTTTGCATTTCTTTGGTCATTCAAATCCTCTCAATTGATATCTTCTGACGTGGTCTTGTCCCCATCAGGCAACAAGCATGCCAGCATTCATGAGCAACGAGAATATCACTCACATTAGTATCAGACAGTGATTTTATCCACAAGTTCCATGCAACGGTGTGAATAAATTACGCACAAAATGTGACACCACGATGAAAAAGTGAGGGCAGGAAAAGGAGAACAAGCTTGCGGTATCTTTCCCTGCGAACAGGAACTCATTGCAGCAGGGAAAGATTATATCACGCTTTTTTTAATCGGGAGTAAAGTGACGTAAATGTTGCACTGTCGCCAGCCAGGCGGCTACCCAGCCGATCATCGAGCAGACGATCAGCATCAGCAGACACTCGTCAAAGCCTAAGCCGCTTAGCTCAAACTGGGTGCCGAACACCTTCGCCACTTCGGTCACTGCCGACGAGAGGCGCATCACCAGAATCTCCGACAGGATCAGCGATAAAAACGCGCCGGAGAAGCCCAGCATCGCCCCGCCGTAGAGGAACGGACGCAGGATAAAGCCGTCGGTGGCGCCGATCAGTTTCTGCACGTTAATGGTATCGCGGCGGGCGAAGATGCTCAGGCGCACGCTGTTGCCGATCACCAGGAACACCGCCGCCACCATCAGCACGCCAATCATCGCCGACACGCGGCCCACCAGCCCGGTGAGCGAGGAGAGGCGGGCAAACCAGCTGTCGTCCATCCGCACCTCATCGACCCCCTGGATCCGCGATACCCGATCGCGCAGGGTATTCAGCGCTTCCGTGCTCTGGAAATCCAGCTTCGGCACCACGATGGCGACCGCCGGCAGCGGGTTCTCTTCCAGCATATCCAGGGCGCCGCCAAAGCCGGACCAGTTACGGAATTCACCCAATGCCTCGTCACGTGACAAATAGTTCACCTTGTCGACGCCCTGCTCCGCCTGCAGCTGACCTACCACCCGCGCCGCGGCGTCGTCATCCAGCGTTTTTTCCAGATACACGGTGATCTGCGGCGAGGGATAGTACTGTGACGCCGCACTGCTGACGTTTTTGTAGACCATGTAGCAGACGCTTGGCAGGGTCAACGAGATGGCGATAACCATCACCGTCAGGAAGGTGGCCAGCGGTGTGCTTTTTAAATCCTGGAGCGCGCCGTGCCAGGCGTAGCGCACCTGTTCGTTGAACACGTTGCTCTTACGCGAGGCCGGGTTAGGCGCCGCTTTCGGCCGTTTTGGCGCATTGCGCCCGCCGCCGCCGCCGCCCGCCGCGTTGCGCAGGCGATCGAACTTGCTGCCGAACTGGCGGATTTGGTTCATTGCGTCGCGCTTATTCACCCCGAATGCCTCCATGCAGATGGCCGTCGCTGAGCGTCAGCACGCGGTACGGACGGCTGGAGATAAGCCCCAGATCGTGCGTGGCCATCAGTACCGTCACCCCGACGCGGTTAAACTCTTCAAACAGACGTAAAATCCCCTCCGAGAGCGCCTCGTCGAGGTTACCGGTCGGTTCATCCGCCAGCAGTACCGCCGGCTTGTTGACCACCGCGCGAGCGATCCCCACGCGCTGCTGCTCGCCGCCGGAGAGCTGAATCGGAAAGTTCTTCGCTTTGTCCAGCAGCCCGACCTTGTCCAGCGCCGCCGAGACGCGGCGACGAATGTCATCGCCGCTGGCGCCGGCGATAATCAGCGGGATCGCCACGTTGTCATACACGGTGCGATCCATCAGCAAATGGTGGTCCTGGAAAATCATGCCGATCTGGCGGCGCAGGAACGGCACCTCACGGCTCTTCAGGCGGCTGATTTCATGACCGCTGAAGAAGATTTTGCCGGCGCTGGGCCGTTCGATACCACAGATAAGCTTCAGCAGGGTACTTTTCCCTGCGCCGGAGTGGCCGGTCAGAAACGCCATCTCGCCCGGCTGCAGGTGGAAGTTCACCCCCTGCAGCGCTTGTCTCCCACCGAGATAGGCTTTGCTGACTTGTTCAAAGCGAATCATTCTTAATCCTCTCGGGCAAAAAGTGCCTCAATAAAGTCGCCCGCATTAAACGGACGCAGATCCTCAATACGCTCGCCGACGCCAATATAGCGAATCGGAATGCCGAACTGGTCGGCCACCGAGAAGATCACGCCGCCTTTGGCGGTGCCATCCAGCTTGGTCAGGGTGATCCCGGTCAAACCTACCGCCTCATGGAACAGTTTGGCCTGGCTAATGGCATTCTGCCCGGTGCTGGCGTCGATGGTTAACATCACCTCATGCGGCGCGTCGACGTCCAGCTTTTTCATCACCCGGACGATCTTCTTCAGCTCTTCCATCAGGTGCGATTTATTCTGCAGACGCCCAGCGGTATCGGCAATCAGCACATCAACATGGCGCGCCTTCGCCGCCTGAATGGCGTCGAAAATCACCGAAGCGGAATCGGCGCCGGTGTGCTGGGCGATCACCGGGATATTGTTACGCTGCCCCCAGACCTGCAACTGTTCTACCGCCGCCGCACGGAAGGTATCCCCCGCCGCCAGCATCACCGATTTGCCCTGCTGCTCAAACTGACGCGCCAGCTTGCCGATGGTGGTGGTTTTCCCCACCCCGTTCACGCCGACCATCAGAATAACAAATGGCGTTTTGCCTTCAACGTTCAGCGGCGCATCCACTTTGGCGAGAATCTCACCCATCTCTTCTTTCAGCAGGCCGTACAGCGCCTCCGCATCGCGCAGCTGCTTACGGCTGGCGCCCTCAGTGAGGTTAGTAATGATCTTGCGGGTGGTCTCCACCCCGACATCAGCGATCAGCAGCTGCTCTTCCAGCTCTTCAAACAGATCGTCGTCGATCTTCTTACCGCGGAACAGGCTGATAAATCCGGAACCGAGATTTTCTTTTGTTTTCAGAAGACTACGTTTTAGGCGGGCAAAAAAGCCTTCTTTCGTCGGTTTTTCCTGCTCCTGGGCCAGTTCTTCCACCGGCGCCTCGTCTTCTGGCGCCGGCACCACCACCGCCGCCTCTTCTGCCGCCTCGGCCGCCAGCGCCTGCGCTTCCAGCTCTTCATCGCTTAACGGCGCGTCCTCTTCCGGCGCTTCCGTCTCCTGCGGCTGGGCAACAGCATCCTCTACAGGCTGCTCAGCCACGACCTCCGCCGCCACCGGTTCGGCGATAACCTCTTCCGCCAGCGACTCAACCACCGCAGGCTGTTCAGCCGGTTCGCTGACCGCGGGCTCCGGTTCAACAGCAGGCGCTTCTTCGGTCAGAGCAGGCGCTTCCACCCACTCTTCTTCCTGCACGCTGGCAGGCTCCGCAAGGTGGGCCTTTTCGTTTTCGACCACCGTCTCGGTGACGTCGACGACCTCTTCGGCAAACGCCTCCGGGTCCGCTTTCGGCGCGCTCGGCTCGGCAGGGGTTGCCGCCGCCGGCGTCTCATCAGCAACCGCTTGTTGTTCTTCTACTTTTTGTTCAGTCTCGGTTTCCTGTGCCTGTTCTTTCTGTCCAAAGCCCAGCCAGGAAAAGAAGCCACGTTTTTTCTCTTTTGCCATTTGCGACCACACTCCTCGCTGTTTATTCATGGCGCAGCTTCATCAGAAGCTGAAAAAATGATGAAATTAGTTGGATAGTCTATCACTTAACTTAACTCGCAGCACCGCCCCCGGATTAAGGTTTCGTCAACCGCCGTCGATCGCTAGAATAGCAGGCCGGAAGTTGAGACTTGAGCAGAGAGATGAAAAAACCAAACCACGCGGGCAGCGGTCAGATCCGCATCATCGGCGGGCAATGGCGCGGCCGTAAATTACCGGTGCCGGAGAGCCCGGGCCTGCGGCCGACCACCGACCGGGTTCGCGAAACCCTTTTTAACTGGCTGGCGCCGTCCATCGTTGACGCGCACTGCCTCGACTGCTTTGCCGGCAGCGGCGCGCTGGGGCTTGAGGCACTGTCCCGCTATGCGGCCAGCACTACGCTACTGGAGATGGAGCGCGGCGTCGCTCAGCAGTTGCAAAAAAACCTGGCCACCCTGAAAGCGGATCGCGGCAAGGTGATCGCGACCAACACCCTCAGCTTCCTGAGCCAACCGGGCACGCCGCATGAGATCGTATTCGTCGACCCACCGTTCCGTCAGGGGCTGCTGGAGGAGACGCTGCGCCTGCTGGAAACGCAGGGCTGGCTGGCCGATGAGGCCCTGGTGTACGTCGAAAGCGAAGTCGAAAACGGTTTACCGCCGGTACCGGCAAACTGGCATCTGTATCGTGAAAAAGTGGCCGGACAGGTCGCGTACCGTCTTTACCAACGTGAGGCCCAAGGAGAGAACCATGCTGATTAATTTAGGCCGCCTGCTGATGCTGTGCGTCTGGGCCTTTCTGTTATTGAATCTGTTTCAGCCCTTCCCGAAGCCGCTGAATATCTTCGTCAACGTCGCGCTGATTTTTATGATCCTGATGCATGGTCTGCAGCTGACGCTGCTCAAGGCGACGCAGCCGAAAGATGCCCCGCCGCTGGGCCGCTTTGAGCAAATCCGCATTTTTATCTTCGGCGTGTTTGAGCTCGTCGCCTGGCAGAAAAAACTGAAGGCGACGCTGAAGAAATAGTCCTGACAAGGGCTCAGGGATCGGGCGTAAACGCCACGAACGCTGTGCCCTTATAACTCAACATCCCGCGATCGCCGACGCTCAGCGCATGATACTGCGGCGCGTCAAGGCGAAACACCACCTCCAGCCCGCCGTTCTCAGGGCGAAAGCTCGCTTCATAGCGCATCTCGCTGCCCGCAGGCGTCACCGTCTGCTGCCGCGAACGCCGATCGTTAATCACTTTTTCCCGCTTATTGCTGACGATCACCCGCTTTTGCAACACCGGCGCGGCGTCGTTCGCCAGTTTTTCGCGGCGCTGCTGCACATAACGAAACGAAGCCGCCACCACAATCACCGCGACGACCAGAACAAAAAAGAGCGGCATTTTACTCATTAAGGTTACCCATAAAAAATATCAGGAATCAGCATACTGCGACTGGAATAACATTGTCATCTGCTGCGCCAAACCACTACACTGAGTGGTAGCTTCACGCATCCGTAACTTTCTTTATGATAACAGATACAGGGACTTACTATGCTTTGGTCATTTATTGCTGTCTGTTTCTCCGCATGGCTTTATGTCGATGCATCCTATCGCGGGCCGGCCTGGCGACGCTGGGTATTTAAACCTGTCACCCTGATTCTGTTGCTGTTGCTGGCCTGGCAGGCGCCGATGTTCAATGCCATCAGCTACCTGGTGCTGGCTGGCCTGTGCGCCTCGCTGCTCGGCGACGCCCTCACCCTGCTGCCGCGCCAGCGGGTGATGTACGCGGTGGGCGCCTTCTTCCTGTCGCATCTGCTGTATACCATCTGGTTTGCCAGCCAGCTGACGCTGTCGTTCTTCTGGCCGCTGCCGCTGGTGCTGCTGGTATTCGGCGCCCTGCTGATGGCGGTGATCTGGAGCCGCCTGGAAGAGATGAAAATGCCGGTGCTGACCTTTATCGGCATGACGCTGGTGATGGTCTGGCTGGCCGGTGAGCTATGGTTTGCCCGCCCTACCAACACCGCGCTGTCCGGTTTCGCCGGCGCCGCTCTGCTGCTGCTAAGCAATGCCGTGTTGCTGGTAAGTCACTATCGTCGCCGTTTCCGCGCCGATAACGCCATTGCCGCCGCGTTTTACTTTGCCGGCCACTTCCTCATCGTGCGCGCGCTGTACCTGTAATTTAGTCCTTGACTCTGGAGTCGACTCCAGAGTGTATCCTACGGCTAATGAGAAAATTATCATTTACCGGAGGGTGCCATGTCGACTCCAGACGCGCAGGATAAAAAAGTCCCACAATTCTCGTCATTCACCATGCGGCCAGCGCCCGCCCCGGCGGAGAGCTGCTGCACAGACCACGCCTGCGCCGTAGAGAGCGCACCAGCCGCCGAAGCGCTTAGCGACGCCCGCTACAGCTGGCAGGTTGCCGGCATGGACTGCGCCGCCTGCGCCCGCAAGGTGGAAACGGCGGTTCGTCAGGTGCCCGGCGTCAGTCAGGTTCAGGTGCTGTTCGCCACGGAAAAATTATTGGTTAACGCTGAAGGCGACGTTCGCGCCCAGGTTGAGCAGGCGGTACATCAGGCAGGCTATACGCTGCGCGATGCCGATGCCCCCGCGTCAGAGAAAACGCAGGGCTCGCGGCTGCGCGACAATTTACCGTTGCTGACGCTGGTCATTATGATGGCCCTGAGCTGGGGGCTGGAGCAGGCCAACCACCCCGCCGGTCAGTTAGCCTTTGTTGCCACCACCCTGGTCGGCCTGTGGCCGGTTGCCCGCCAGGCGCTGCGCCTGATCAAAAGCGGGAGCTGGTTCGCCATTGAAACGCTGATGAGCGTCGCCGCCATCGGGGCGCTGTTTATCGGCGCCACCGCGGAAGCGGCGATGGTCCTGCTGCTGTTCCTGATCGGCGAGCGTCTCGAAGGCTGGGCCGCCAGCCGTGCGCGGCAAGGGGTGAGCGCGCTGATGGCGCTGAAGCCCGACACCGCCATCCGTCTGCGCAACGGCGTGCGGGAAACCGTCGCCCAGCGCGATCTGCGCCCCGGAGATGTGATTGAAGTGGCTGCCGGCGGGCGTCTGCCGGCGGATGGACAACTGCTGTCGCCGTTTGCCAGCTTTGATGAAAGCGCCCTGACCGGCGAGTCGGTGCCGGTGGAGCGCCAGGCCGGAGAACGGGTAGCGGCGGGCGCCACCAGCGTCGACCGCCTGGTGCAGCTGACCGTGATCTCCGAACCGGGCGATAGCGCCATCGACCGCATCCTGAAGCTGATTGAAGAGGCGGAGGAACGTCGGGCGCCGATCGAGCGTTTTATCGACCGCTTCAGCCGGATCTACACTCCGGCCATTATGGTGGTGGCCCTGTTGGTGGCCATTGTCCCACCGCTGTTCTTCGCCAGCGCCTGGCTGCCATGGATCTATAAAGGCTTAACGCTGCTGTTGATCGGCTGCCCGTGCGCGCTGGTCATCTCCACCCCGGCGGCCATCACCTCCGGCCTGGCGGTCGCCGCCCGACGCGGGGCGCTGATCAAAGGCGGCGCGGCGCTGGAACAGCTGGGCCAGGTGCGCCAGGTAGCGTTCGATAAAACCGGCACCCTGACCGTCGGGCAGCCGCAGGTGACCTCGGTCATCGCCACGGCTGAGAATGACGACAACGCGCTGCTGGCGCTGGCGGCGGCGGTGGAGCAAGGCTCCAGCCATCCGTTGGCGCAGGCCATCGTCCGCGAAGCGCAGCGGCGCCAGCTGAGCATTCCGCTGGCCAGCGGCCAGCGGGCGCTGGCAGGTTCCGGTATCGAAGCCGAGGTCAACGGCAGCCGGATTTTAATCTGCGCGGCCAGCAAAGCCGCCCCGGCAGAGTATGAGGCGCAGATCCAGCAGCTGGAGAGCGCCGGGCAAACGGTGGTGCTGGTCATGCGCGGCGAGACGCTTCTCGGCATCCTGGCGCTGCGCGACACCCTGCGCGACGACGCACGTCAGGCAGTGGATGCCTTACACCAGTTGGGGGTGCAGGGGGTGATCCTCACCGGGGATAACCCGCGCGCCGCGGCGGCCATCGCCAGCGAACTGGGGCTGGAATTCCGCGCCGGCCTGCTGCCGGCGGACAAAGTCGAAGCGGTGATGGCGTTGAATGCCGATGCGCCGCTGGCGATGGTCGGGGACGGTATCAACGACGCCCCGGCGATGAAAGCGGCGACCATCGGCATCGCCATGGGCAGCGGTACCGACGTGGCGCTGGAAACTGCCGACGCCGCGCTGACCCACAACCGTCTGACCGGCCTGGCGCAGATGATTTCCCTGGCGCGGGCGACTCACGCCAATATCCGCCAGAACATCGCGATAGCCTTAGGGCTGAAGGGGATTTTCCTTGTCACCACCCTGCTCGGCCTGACCGGTCTGTGGCTGGCGGTGCTGGCGGATACCGGCGCCACCGTGCTGGTAACGGCTAACGCGCTGCGGTTATTGCGTAAGAAGTTGTAGCATAGATACCGGCTTCCCTGCTCGCGCTACGCTTAGCAGGGCTACGGTTCCGGACCGTCGGGTAGCCCGGATAAGGCGCTACCCGCCGCCATCCGGGAGAGGCTCAGTGGCTTTTGCGGATCAGGTAGCGGTACGGCAGGGCTTCGGTTTCCTGGGCCACCAGCTCATGATCCATAAAGCGGCAGAATCCCGGGATATCGCGGGTGGTGGCCGGATCGTCAGCAATAATCAGCAGCGTCTCGCCCACCGGCATCGTCCGCACGGTTTTACGCACCATCATGACCGGCTCCGGGCAGCGGAGTCCCAGGGCATCCAGAGTGTGGTCAGGAGTGGAGAAAAGTTCGCTCATTTTAGTCTCACGTCAACAAAACGGCCCTAGTTTACCCCCTGCTCGCCAGTACGCAAGCCAGGTTAACGTTTGCGCGAAAAACAACCATTGCATTACGCCGGCAACGCAGTATCATGCAGCCGTTTTTAATTGGGTTCCCTCACCCCAACGTTCCGCTGCCGATTGCTCATTTACCTGAAGCATGACGGGCATAAAAAGGTCACAATATGAATCCGTTTACTACCGTACAGCGCAAAAAAGCGCTCGTCTGGCTTTCGCTATTTCATCTGCTGGTGATTACCTCCAGCAACTATCTGGTTCAGCTGCCGATCTCCATCTTTGGTTTCCATACCACCTGGGGCGCGTTCAGTTTTCCGTTTATCTTCCTCGCCACCGATCTGACGGTGCGAATTTTTGGCGCACCGCTGGCGCGACGTATTATTTTTGCGGTGATGGTCCCGGCGCTGGTCATCTCCTACGCCATCTCCGCCCTGTTTTACATGGGCGAGTGGCAGGGCTTCGCCGCGCTGGGCACCTTTAATCTCTTCGTCGCGCGCATCGCCATCGCCAGCTTTATGGCCTATGCGCTGGGGCAGATCCTTGACGTCCACGTCTTCAACCGCCTGCGGCAGAGCCGTCACTGGTGGCTGGCCCCCACCGCCTCGACGCTGTTCGGCAACATCAGCGATACCGTAGCGTTCTTCTTCATCGCCTTCTGGCGCAGCCCGGATCCGTTTATGGCCGCTCACTGGGGGGAAATCGCCCTCGTCGACTACAGCTTTAAAGTGCTTATCAGCATCATTTTCTTCCTGCCGATGTACGGCGTGCTGTTAAATATGCTGTTGAAAAGGCTGGCGGATAAATCTGATTTGTCGGCATTGCAGCCGAGTTAAAGGTACTCGCGGGCTGATGTGTTAAGATAGCCGGATGAGCCATTAGTGGCCGTTTATCGAAAGGAAGATGTCAATGCGCAATTTGGTTAAATATGTCGGTATTGGCCTGCTGGTGATGGGGCTTGCCGCCTGCGATAACAGCGATTCAAAAGCGCCAACCGTTGGGGCAGCAGCGGAGAGCAACACCAGCGGCCAGGCGATCAGCCTGCTGGATGGCAAACTGAGCTTCACCCTGCCTGCGGGCATGGCCGACCAGAGCGGCAAACTGGGTACTCAGGCGAACAATATGCACGTCTATTCTGACGCCACCGGCCAGAAAGCAGTCATCGTCATCGTCGGCGACAGCACCAATGAAGACCTGGCGGTGCTGGCGAAACGCCTGGAAGATCAGCAGCGTAGCCGCGACCCGCAGCTGCAGGTGGTGAGCAATAAGTCGCTGGAGATCAAAGGTCATACCCTGCAGCAGCTGGACAGCATCATCTCCGCCAAGGGGCAGACCGCGTGGTCTTCCGTACTGCTCGGCAAAGTGGATGACAAACTGCTGACCCTGCAGGTCACCCTGCCGGCGGACAACCAGCAGCAGGCGCAGACCGAAGCGGAAAGCATCATCAGCACCCTCACCATCCAGTAATTACTGGCCTGGTGCGACGGCCTCCGGTTCGCTGACCGGGGGCCGTTTTTTTAACCGCCAGCCCAGCAGCAGCGCCGCCATCACCAGACCTGCCGCCGCCAGATATATCACCGGGATCCCGGTCCACGCCATCAGCAAGCCGGCCAGCGGCCCGGTGACGCCTAACGACAAATCCATAAACACGGTATAGGTGGCCAGCGCCGACCCCTGGTTGTGCTGCGGCACCGCTTTCACCGCCACCACGCCCAGCGCCGGAAATACCAGCGAGAACCCGGCCCCGGTAAGCAAGGTGCCGATTTTCGCCAGCAGCGGTGTATCAGCAAAGCCGACCAGCAGCAGGCCGATGATCTCCACGCTAAAGCAGAGCATCGCCACGTTCAGCCCGCCGAGACGGTTAATGGCGTTAGGAAACAGCAGCCGCGCACCAACGAACGCGCAGCTGAACAGCGTCAGGGCGAAGGCCGCCCCGTCCCAGCCTTTGGCCTCATAAAATAGCGTGATAAAGGTGGCGATCACCCCGAAACCGGCGGAGGCCAGGGCCAGCGCCATGCCGTAAGGCCACACCCGCCCGAGCACCGCGCGAAACGACATCGCTTTGCCTTTCGCCGCCTTCACCGCTGCGCGGGGCAGCGCACAGAGGATAGCCGCCAGCGCAACCGCCATAATGACCCCGGCCAGGCCGCTGAGGCCAATGTACGAATAGCACAGCACGCCGAGCGGGGCGCCCATCGCCATCGCCCCGTAGGTCACAATGCCGTTCCACGAGATCACCCGCCCGATATGCAGCGACCCAACAACGCCGACGCCCCACAGCGTCGAGCCGGTGCCGGCAAAGCTCTGGCCGATGCCGAGAATGACCCGCCCGAGGCATAGCAGCAGCAGGCTAACCAGCGGCCAGCCGCTGCTCCAGGCGGCCAGCAGATAGCTCAGGCCGCTTAAAAAGCAGCCGCAGAGGCCGAAGACGACAATCTTTTTGGGCCCCAGCAGGTCAGCGTAGCGCCCGGCGTGCGGGCGGCTGAGCAGCGTGGCGAAATATTGCAGACTAATCACCAGGCCGGCCCAGAAAGCGCTAAAGCCCATTACATCATGCACATAGCCGGGAAGCACCGCCAGCGGCAAGCCGATGGTGAGATAGCTGGCAAAGTTAAAAATGACGACGGAGACAATCCGCAGATTGAGGCGCAGTCCAGTGAGCGCCGGTTCGGCGACGGGTTCGGGCATCAGGTTCCACCAGATTTCGACAACCAGCTTTCACTATTACCACGCTGGCGGCGGAAAAGCAGCTCGCCTTTCGGAATATTGGCAGTCGGCGAACCGCTACACTTATCAGGCGCGACTCACAAAAGGAATACCTATGTCCCCTCCGCAGGCTGATAAAGCCGGGCTCCATATTTTACTTAAGCTGGCGGCGCTGGTGATTATCCTCGCCGGGATCCACGCCGCCGCCGATATTCTGGTGCAGCTGCTGCTGGCGCTGTTTTTCGCTATCGTCCTCAACCCGCTGGTCACCTGGTGCATTCGCCGCGGGGTGCGGCGCCCGTTCGCCATTACCCTGGTGGTGACGGCAATGCTGGTGATGCTCACCGCGCTGCTTGGCGTGCTGGCGGCGTCGCTCAATGACTTTGTCGCCATGCTGCCCGATTTCAACCGCGCCCTGACGCGTAAGATCGTCCAGCTCCAGGAGTATCTCCCCTTTCTCAACCTGCATATCAATCCGGAGCGCATGCTGCGGCGTATGGATTCAGAACGGCTGATGACCTGGGCCACGACGCTGATGACCCAGCTTTCCGGGGCGATGGCCAGCATTGTGCTGCTGGTGATGACGGTGATCTTTATGCTGTTTGAGGTTCGCCACCTGCCCTACAAACTGCGTTTTGCCCTCAATAACCCTCGCCTGCATATCGCCGGGCTGCACCGGGCGCTGAAAGGCGTTACCCACTATCTGGCTTTGAAAACGCTAATCAGCCTGTGGACCGGGCTGATTGTCTGGCTGGGGCTGCTGGCGATGGGGGTGCAGTTCGCGCTGATGTGGGGGGTGCTGGCGTTCCTGCTGAACTATGTGCCGAATATCGGCTCCGCCATCTCCGCTATCCCACCCATGCTGCAGGCGCTGCTGTTCAGCGGCATCTATGAGTGCCTGCTGGTCGGGGCGCTGTTTCTGGTGGTGCATATGGTGCTGGGCAACATGGTGGAGCCGCGCATGATGGGCCACCGGCTGGGGATGTCGACCCTGGTGGTGTTCCTGTCGCTGCTGGTCTGGGGCTGGCTGCTGGGGCCGGTGGGAATGCTGCTCTCGGTGCCGTTAACCAGCGTCTGTAAAATCTGGATGGAGACCACCGTCGGGGGCAGCAAGCTGGCAATCCTGCTCGGCCCGGGGCGTCCCAAAAGCCGGCTCCCCGGCTAGCGGCGTTTCACCGGCCAGAAGATGGTCAATACGCCGGCGACGATAATCGTCACGCCCAGCAGCGATTGCCAGTAGAACGGCTCATGCCAGCCGGGCAGCCAGATGGCGGCAGCCCACACCAGGATATAGCTCAGGCTCAACAGCGCATACGCTTTTGATAACGGCAGACGGTGGAGGGCAAAGTACCAGCAGACCATTGACAACAGGTAGCCCAGCAGGCCGAAAAACAGGCCGAAGGTACCAGGCTCAAAATGCAGCAGATGCTGGAGAAAGGCCAGAATATCGGTCAGCGGCGGCAAGGCCACCATGGCGCTGCGCAGCAGCAGCTGCGCGGCGCTGACAAGGCCGACGCTGAATAATGCCCAGAGAAAACCCATCAAACGCTGGTCCCCAGAATGACAATGCCCACGACGATCAACCCGACGCCAAACCAGTGGCGGCGAGCGACCGGCTCATGCCAGATGCCCCAGCCCGCGAGGGTGACCCAGACGAAGTTCAGGCTCAGCATCGGATAGGCGATGCTCACCGGAATAGACTGCAGGACGCTCAGCCACAGCAGCATGCCGCAGCCGAGGCATAGCAGCGCCATCCCCAGCCAGAAGAGTATATGGCGACTCCGCCGTCCGCGACGGGACGGGCGGGTCGCCTGTTTCTGGCACAGCTGTCCGGCGCAGCTCAGCA
The DNA here is from genome assembly GCF_040062415.1 of Klebsiella sp. GG_Kp173. Taxonomy (NCBI): domain Bacteria; kingdom Pseudomonadati; phylum Pseudomonadota; class Gammaproteobacteria; order Enterobacterales; family Enterobacteriaceae; genus Klebsiella; species Klebsiella sp. GG_Kp173. Next base: position 14,849 of record NZ_JBEAFZ010000015.1, on the reverse strand, counting down.
GGCTGGCGAAAACCAGACAGATCCAGACGCTCATTGCGGCAGGTACTGAAGGAAGACCACCCGACCCAGCTCGTAGGCGTTATCGGGTTTCGGTAACGGTAAGTCGACCATACTCTCTCCTTTATCCATCAACAGCACCAGCGAGACCGGCCCCTGCTGACGATGCGTGGCCAGCCAGTCGGCAAACCCGGCCTGGCTGACAAAGCTTCCCTGAGCGTCCGGCCAGTCGAGACCGTACTTCAGCTCACCCTGTTTGTCGAACATAATAATATCGCTTCGCTTCAGCTCCCAGGCCAGGCCGCCGGCGATCCCGACGTTGTTAGTCAGGACGTAACGGCTGGGCTGCAGGGATTCGCTGACGATGTCCACGAGGAACTGCGGCTGTTTGCTGTCGATAACCCGGTCAGGAATGGCGAAGCCCACCAGCAGCGCCAGGCCAAGCGGGCAAAGCGCCGCCAGGCTCCAACGGCGGCCAGCGTCTTTCATCGCCAGCCAGCCCATCAGCGCCCAGACGGCGAAGGCGATGGCCGCCAGCAGACATTTATACAGCTCAATCTTGGTCCACACCGGCTTGTGCATCACGCCCCAGGGCGAAACTACCAGCACGGCGATCAGCCCCAGCAGGCCGACGCCCAGGTTGATCATCCCGTTGATGCGCAGCGCTTTCGCGCCGGTCTTCGCCGCCTCCAGCGCGTAGCGGGCCATCAGGATCGACAGCGGCGCAAAGCACGGCAGGATATAGGTCGGCAGTTTGCCTTTAGCGATACTGAAGAACAGGAACGGCATCGCCACCCAACCGAGCAGATACAGCGCGCCGCGGGCCTCATCGCGCTCACGCCAGCCGCGCTTCAGCGCCCCTGGCAGCAGTGCCAGCCACGGCAAGCTGCCGGCGATCAGGAACGGGATGTAGTACCAGAATGGCGCTTTATGCTGGGCGTCTTTTTCGGCGAAACGCTGAATATGCTCGACCCAGAAGAAATAGCGCCAGAAGTCCGGCTCGCGCTGGGCGATAGCCAGCCCCCAGGGCAGCACCACCAGCGTACAGACGACCACCGCCAGCCAACCGTAGGTCAGCACTTCACGCCAGCGTTTACGGGCGATCACCCATGGCAGAACGCCCACCACCGGCACCGCCAGCGCAAGGAAACCTTTGGTCATCACCCCCATACCGCAGGCGACGCCCAACAGCACGTAACCCAGTATTTTGCCGCCGCGGCTCTGCGCCTGCGTCGCGCCCCAGAAGCTGCACATCGCCAGCGCCAGCCACAGGGTGATCATCGGATCAAGCACCGCATAGGTACCAATCGCATACACCAGCATTGCGGTGAGAAAAATCACTGGCGACAGGACGGCTACCCGCTTATCGCGAAAGATGCGCCACGCCAGCCAGGCCACCAGCACGGCGGTCATGGTGATGGCGAAGACCGACCCGAAGCGTACGCCGAAATTATTATGGCCAAACAGCCACTGGCCGACACTGTTGATCCAGTAACCGGCAATCGGCTTTTCGAAGTAGCGCAGCCCGAGAAAATGCGGTACCACCCAGTCGCCGGTGGCCAGCATTTCACGACTGATTTCCGCATAGCGTGTTTCATCGGGTTGCCAGAGCAAACGGAAATTGAGCGGCAGCAGGTAATACAGCGCAAACAGCGCAATCAGAGAGACGCCATAGCGAATGCTTTTCATCAAACACCCGAAGTCAGTAGTTGTTCACGTCCGAGCCAGCCTTCCCGGCCAGCCAGTTCACCTCGAACCACTTTGCCGGACGGCAGCTCGCTAAAGTTAGCGGGCAGCAGCTGGCTCAGTGGGCAAAACTGAATTTCTTCTTCCGCCGCCATGGTCAGCAGTTCATCGAACTGATCGGCGTAGGCAATACCTTCCACTTCGGCGTGAATGGTATAGACCGGCACGCCCGGGTCGCGATGGATGCAATCCAGCAGGTAGCGGTTAAAGCCGGCGATATCCACCGCCGTGCCCACCGCCTCGTCCCAGGTCGGCAGCGTGACCGGGATCTGCACCGTACCGGAGACGCCGCTGCCGAGCTGGGGCAGAAACGGCCGCGTGCCGCGACAGTCACTGTTATAAAGGAAATCAAAGGATTCTTTGGCTTTCACCACCCGCTGATCGGCGCGCCAGCCGGCAACGGCCGAACAGGTGACCGGCCGGCCGATGATGCGTTCGAGCTCCAGCAGGCCACGCTCGACCTCCAGCGTCAGCCGTTCCTGCGGCCAGACGCCGCTCCACGCCTGCCAGCTGTAGTGATCCCAGGCGTGCAGGCCCACTTCATGAGACTCGGCGGTCGCGCGGATCACCGCCTCGTTCCCCGCGCCGATGCGGCGTCCCGGCCACGCGGTGCCGGCCAGCAGAATATCCCAGCCGTACAGCGAAGCCGCTCTGGAACGCAGCATCTTCCACAGAAACTTCGGTTTTACCAGGCGCCACAGGTGGCGCCCCATATTGTCCGGCCCGACGCTGAAGAAGAAGCTTGCCTGGATCCCGTGCTGACCCAGCAGGTCCAGCAGCCGCGGAACACCGTCCCGCGTCCCGCGAAAAGTATCGACATCTATGCGTAAGCCGACCTGTTTCATGGATGTTTAGCGTCCACCAGTTCTACCGTGCGCAGGAAGAAGTCCAGCGTATGCTCAACGGTCTCTTCCATCTCCACCTTCGGCTCCCAGTTCAGGCAGCGTTTGGCGTTGCGGATGCTCGGTTTGCGATGCTCAACGTCCTGATAGCCCTTGCCGTAGTAGTCGCTGCTTTCCACTTCGCGGAAGCCGGCAAACGGCGGGAAGCGATCGCGCAGCGGATGGCGTTCGAAGCAGGCCAGCAGCATCTCCGCCAGCTCTTTGATGCTCGCTTCGTTATCCGGGTTACCGATGTTGATGATCTGCCCGTCGCAGCGGCCGTCTTTGTTCTCGATGATGCGGAACAGCGCTTCGATACCATCGCTGATGTCGGTGAAGCAGCGCTTCTGCTTACCGCCTTCGATGAGCTTGATCGGCGAGCCTTCCACCAGGTTGAGGATCAGCTGGGTGATGGCGCGGGAGCTGCCGATACGCGCGGCGTTGAGGTTATCCAGACGCGGTCCCATCCAGTTGAACGGACGGAACAGGGTGAACTTCAGGCCATTCTTATCGCCGTAGGCCCAGATCACGCGGTCCAGCAGCTGCTTGGAGACCGAGTAGATCCAGCGCTGTTTGTTGATCGGCCCGACCACCAGGTTAGAAGTATCTTCGTCGAAGTTTTTGTCGGTGCACATGCCGTACACTTCAGAGGTCGACGGGAAGATGATGCGCTTATTGTATTTCACGCAATCGCGGATGATCTTCAGGTTCTCTTCGAAATCCAGCTCGAACACGCGCAGCGGGTTGCGGGTGTACTCGATAGGGGTGGCGATAGCTACCAGCGGCAGCACCACGTCGCATTTCTTAATGTGATATTCGATCCACTCGGAGTGAATGCTGATATCGCCTTCCACGAAGTGAAAACGCGGGCAGTCGAGGAAACGGCTGATGGCGTCGGAGCCGATATCCAGGCCGTAAATCTCATAGTTATCGTCCTGCAGCAGGCGTTCGGTCAGATGGTTACCGATAAAGCCATTGACGCCGAGGATCAGCACCCGGGTACGACGCTTAACCGCCACCACCGGTTTGCTGCTGATCACCGCCCCGGACACCAGGCCCAGCGCCTGCGCCAGCTGGGCGCCCTGCATGTACACGCCGCGTTCGGTCTGGCCGGTGACAATCTCCAGCGCCCCTTCCTGGCACGCCACGATCAGCGGTGCAACGGAGATAACGGTGCCCGGTTTGGCTGCAGGTAGATCACTGCGTACACGGGATTTCCAGACAATAAATTTGTTCGCGCCAGCGTAGCCGAAGGCCCCCGGCCACGGATCGGAGACCGCGCGCACCAGATTGTGCAGCGTCTGCGCCGGCAGCTCCCAGTCGAGGCGGCCATCTTCCGGGGTACGCCGTCCCACATAGGTCGCCTGGCTGTGATCCTGTGGGCGCTCTGCAGTTTTTCCTGCAAGGATCGCCGGCAACGCCTGGCTCAGCAGCTCAGTGGCGGCAGCGCACAGCTTGCGGTGCAGCGTCAGGGCGGCGTCATCCGGGCCAATCGCCACGGTTTGCTGAGCGACGATATCGCCGGCATCCGCGCGGTTCACCATCCGGTGCAGCGTCACGCCGGTTTCGCTTTCGCCATTGACCAGTACCCAGTTCAGCGGCGCGCGGCCGCGATATTTCGGCAGCAGCGAACCGTGTAGGTTAAACGCCCCTTTCGGCGCAAGACTGAGGATCTCATCGCCCAGCAGGTTGCGGTAGTAGAAGGAGAACAGCACGTCCGGCTTCATCTCGCGGATACGCTCAATCCACAGCGGATGGTTCACGTCTTCCGGCGCCCACACCGGAATGCCCTGCTCGGCGGCAAGGCGCGCCACGGAGCCAAAGAAATGGTTTTCGCCAGGGTTATCCGGGTGGGTGAAAATAGCAGCGATATCATATCCAGCGTCCAGCAGAGCCTGGATACCGGTGCAGCCCATATCGTGATAAGCGAAGACTACGGCTTTCATGAACGATCTTCCTCTTTAGATGCCGTTTCCGGCTGGCGAACAACACGTTGAATAAAGTAGCGGGGACGCGCGCGCACGTCGTTATAGATGCGTCCGATATACTCCCCGAGCAGGCCCATCCCGATAAACTGAGCGCCGATGAACATAAACAGCACGGCGAAGAGCATAAACACCCCTTCCGCCGCCCACTGAGGGCCAAAGGCCAGACGCAGCACCACCAGCATCAGGCCAAAGGCGAAGCCCAGCAGGGCTATCACGCTGCCGAAAATGCTGAGCAGACGCAGCGGCGTGGTGGTCAGACAGGTCACCAGGTCGTACATCAGGTTGATCAGGCGCATAAAGCTGTATTTGGAGTCGCCGAATTCGCGCTCGGCGTGCATCACCGGGATCTCCACCGCGCGCCGGGCGAAGGTATTCGCCAGGATCGGGATAAAGGTGCTGCGCTCATGGCAGTTGAGCATGGCGTCGATGATATGGCGGCGGTAAGCGCGCAGCATGCAGCCGTAGTCGCCCATCGCTTTGCCGGTGGTGCGCTGGATCAGGCGGTTGATCATCTTCGACGCGGTTTTGCGGAAGATGCTGTCCTGACGGTTCTGGCGAACGGTGCCCACCACGTCGTAGCCTTCATCCGCCTTCGCCACCAGCCGCGGGATCTCTTCCGGCGGGTTTTGCAGGTCGGCGTCAAGCGTAATGATTAAATCGCCGGTTACATGGCTGAAACCGGCCATGATCGCCGAGTGCTGGCCGTAGTTACGGTTTAACAGCACGGCGACGACGTGACTGCCTTCCGCCTCGGCGGCTTCGGTGAGCATGCGCGCGGAATCGTCGCTGCTGCCATCGTCGATCAGCAGAATTTCATATTGCCGCCCCAGCGTGGCGCAGGCGGTATCCGTACGACGAAGCAGCTCCGGCAGGCTATCCTGTTCGTTATAAACCGGAATAACCACCGAGACCTTCTTCACGGGAGGGTAAGTAAGCATATCAACGTCCTGACAGCTGGCGCAGTGCGGAAATGACGCGAGTAACATCGTCATCGGTCATGTCCGGGAACAACGGGAGAGAACAGATGCGGGCGCTGTTCCATTCGGTATTCGGCAGGGAAACCTCCGGGAAGCGCTCGCGGTAATATTTTTGCGTATGGGCCGCACGGAAGTGCAGACCGGTGCCGATACCCATCGCCTTTAGCTTTTCCATCAGTGCGTCGCGGCTGATGCCGCAGGCAGCCTCATCGACGCGGATGATAAACAGATGCCAGGCGTGCTGGTGATCCCAGGCCGGGACGCTCAGCGGCATAAACGGCGTGTCCGCCAGCTCGCGCAGATAGCGCTGGGCAATTTCCGCCCGCCGCTGGTTGGCATGAGGCAGTTTTTCCAGCTGGACCAGCGCCAGCGCGGCGTTGATGTCGGCAAGGTTGTATTTAAAGCCCGGAGCGATCACCTCCGCCTGCGGCGCGCGGCCGTGGGTCTGGCGGTCATAGGCGTCCACGCCGAGGCCATGGAATTTCAGGCTACGGATGCGGGAGGCCAGCTCGTCGTCGTCGGTGACAATCAGGCCGCCTTCAGCGCAGGTCATGTTTTTGATCGCGTGGAACGAGAAAATCGCGGTCCCCTGCCAGCCTACGTGGCGGCCCTTATAGTGGGTCCCCGCCGCATGGGCGGCGTCTTCGATCACCGGAATGCCATGGCGCTCGCCCACCGCGCGAATGGCGTCGATATCGGCTGGCGCCCCCGCGTAGTGCACAGGAATAATCGCTTTGGTACGCGAGGTGATCGCCGCTGCCACCGCCTCAGGGGTGATCATCAGATTGTCGTTATCGACATCGATCATCACCGGCGTGGCGCCCAGCAGGCAGATCATATTGAGAGTGGAGACCCAGGTCTGGGACGGCGTAATGACTTCATCGCCAGGGCCAATACCCAGCGCCATCAGGGTCACATGCATCCCGCCGGTCGCTGAACTGACGGCAATCGCGTGGCGATTGCCGGTCAGCTGGCAAAATGCCGCTTCAAGTGCCTGATTCTTCGGTCCGGTGGTGATCCAGCCCGACGTTAAAACTTCACGCAGGGCTGCCAGTTCTGCGTCGCCCATCGACGGGCGCGAAAAAGGCAAAAAATCGCTCATCATCATCCTGTTCTGTAGATGACCCACGCACAAACCTGGGTCGTTAGAATAAAATATCCTGCGCCTGCGGACTTAAACGAAATTAAAATGAAGTGAGTTCAGCGCGGCATTCCATTTCAGGGTATTTCGACCACTATTAATGTAGTTGACCTTGCTTAGGATAATATTAAGAAATTAATCTTTTCTCAGCATAGCCAAATAAATCATTAAGAAACAGAATGATAGGTTTTATTTATGGCAGAATTTTGACAAAAAAGCGTTCCTGTCTGGAAAAGCAAACAGGAACGCTATCGCGGAAAGTAAACGGGGGTTAAACCAGATAACAATTAATGACGCTGTCTTTGTCACGCTTGATGACAAAAAGTTAGCGCAGATCACACATTTATTTCTGCTTAATTACAAATTTGCAGGAAAATCAGCTGGCAATTCACTTGCCGGGCAATTAATAACCTCGTCATTATCCGCGCCACAGTCGCGAATGAAGGTGATAGTAGCAAACTCGTCAATCACTTCCGTCGGGTAGGCCGGGCCGGCATCGCGGTACGAATTCATCAGAGGAATGTGATCGTTCTGGAAGCAGACGGTTTTTTCCGGGTTATTCATGATCCAGCGCGGGAAGAAAATGGTGCCGTGGAACAGTTTATCGCCCAGGTTGACGATCAGGCTGACGTCGGTACCGGTCGGTTCGGTCCATGAGATTTTGTAGATACTTTCCCCACCCGCACGATGTACGCTTCCTGATCTTTCACCCAGCGATTGCCGACGATGCCGCTGTGAATACGGTAGTCGAGGGTGTGGCCGTTTTTGACGTAAATTTCGTAGTTCCAGCCGTTGTCGTAGGTGTAGACCAGATGTTTACCGATAAAGCCGCTGAGGTCATGTTTGTCGAAAGTGCTCATCATTTATTCTCCTCTGTGTTGTTGAGGACAGCATACGTCTTTAAAAATTGAATGAATAACGCTATGTTTGGATTAAATACATCCAAATTTTAGATTGATTATGCACAAGACAACCCTGGAGCAGTGGGCGTTACTCGAAAAGGTAGTGGAATTGGGGAGCTTTGCCAGAGCGGCGGAGGAGACCAATCGCAGCCAGTCTTCGGTGAGCTATAACCTCGCGCTGCTGCAGGAGCGTTTAGGGGTAGCGCTACTGGCGCCGTCCGGGCGGCGAGCGGTGCTGACCCCGGCCGGCGAACTGCTGCTGAATCAGGTCAAACCGCTGCTACAGGCCTTCGCCTACGTTGAGACGCATGCCGCCACTCTGCGCAACGGGGCGCGCACCCGTCTGGATCTGGTGGTCGACAGCATTTTCCCGCGCCAACGGCTGTTCGCCATTTTGCGCCAGTTTCAGCAGCGTTATCCGCAGACGCAGGTCAGACTCACCGAAGTGCTGGAAAATATGGATGACGAGGGCGCGGCGCGAACGGAAGCCGATGTCATGGTTCTGACCCGCCGCCAGGATATTACCGGCCGCGGAGAGTGGCTGATGAATATTGATTTTATCGCCGTCGCCCACCGCGACCATCCTCTCGCCGCCCTCGACGGTCCGCTGGAGGATAGCGCGCTGGCGCCATGGCCGCTGGTGCGCATTGCCGACCAGACCAGCGATGGCCAGGCGACGCGTGACGCCTGGACTTTCTCCACCATTGACGCCGCCATTGATGCGGTGATGTATCAGGTCGGCTTCGGCTGGCTGCCGGAAGAGCGCATTCGTTCCCATCTCGATCAGGGCGTGCTGAAGCGGCTGCCCCTCAGCCATGGCGCGCGCCGCGCGACGCCGCTGCATCTGATCGTCAAGCGGGATCTGGCGCCGATCGACGAACAGGTGGCCACGCTGCTGGGGTTGTTCCGGGCGCCCTGAGGGGTAAAGCGGCGCCTGCCCCTGCGCATAATCATACGGATTACTTATACTTTTCGGCGCAATATTGATCCAGGTTACTCCGAAAGTATGATGAATCACTAAAATCGTCATACTTTCCTGTCGTTGAGATTGCCGTCTTGTCTATTTTCCGCCTCACTCTGCTGGCGCTGATCGCCTGCGTCCCTCTGCTGGCTCAGGCCGCGCAGCACTCGCTCACCACCGCCTGGCCGGTGAACGTCGGCCCGCTGAATCCGCATCTTTATACCCCCAACCAGATGTTTGCCCAAAGCATGGTCTATGAGCCGCTGGTGAAGTATCAGGCTGACGGCAGCGTGCAGCCCTGGCTGGCGACCCGCTGGCGTCACTCCGCCGATGGTAAAACCTGGTGGTTCACCCTGCGCGAGGATGTGACCTTCTCCAACGGCGAACCCTTTAACGCCCAGGCCGCAGCGGCGAATTTCCAGGCAGTGCTCGCCAACCGTCAACGCCACGCCTGGCTTGAGCTCGCCAATCAGATAACCGACGTGCGGGCGCTCAGCGCCAGCGAGCTGCAGATCACCCTGAAAAGCGCCTACGCCCCCTTGCTACAAGAGCTGGCCCTGCCCCGCCCGTTCCGCTTTATCGCCCCCTCGCAGTTTATCGATGGCGGCACCGCCAACGGCATCAAAGCCCCGATCGGCACCGGGCCGTGGCGACTGGCGAGCTCGCAGCTCAATCAGCGCGACGTGCTGGTACGCAACGAACAGTACTGGGGTAATAAACCCGCGCTACAGCAAATCACCATCAAAGTGATCCCTGACGCCACCAGCCGCGCGGTGGCGTTCGAAACCGGGGAAATTGACATGCTCTACGGCGACGAAGGGCTGCTACCGCTGGATACTTTCGAACGCTTTCGTCATCACCCCGGCTACGTGGCTCGACTCTCCGCCCCGACGGAGACGGTGATGCTGGCGCTGAACGCCAGCCAGGGCCCGACCCGCGAGCAGGCGGTTCGCGAGGCGCTCAACTACGCCGTCGACAAGCAGACCCTCGTCGATAGCGTGCTCTACGGCACCCAGCAGGTTGCCGATACCCTGTTTGCGCCCTCGGTCCCCTACGCCCCGCAGGATCTGACGCCACGCCGTTACGATCCGGCAAAAGCCCGCGCCCTGCTGGCGCAGGCCGGCTGGCAGCAGCCGGAAGGCCAGCCCTGGCGACAAAAAGCCGGGCAACCGCTGGCGATTGAGCTGGCGTTTATCGGCACCGATGCGCTGGCTAAATCGATGGCCGAAATTATTCAGGCCAATCTGCGGGAGGTCGGCGTCCGCGTCACCCTGGTGGGCGAGGAGGAAAGCAGCATCTATGCGCGCCAGCGCGAAGGCCGGTTCGGCATGATCTTCAATCGCACCTGGGGCGCCCCCTACGATCCGCATGCCTTTTTAAGCTCGATGCGCGTGCCCTCGCACGCCGATTATCAGGCCCAGCGCGGCCTGCCCGACAAAGCGCTGATTGATAAAGAGATTAGCGAGGTGCTGACCACCAGCGACGAGGCGCAGCGGAAACGGCTGTACCACGATGTGCTGACCCGTCTGCATCAGGACGCGGTGTACCTACCCATCAGCTATGTCTCGCTGATGTCAGTTGCGCGCCAGGAGGTCGGCGAGATCCCGTTCGCGCCGGTGACCACCGAGATCCCGTTCGACCAGATTAAACCGGTAACACCATAATGCTACGCTATATTTTACGCCGCCTGCTGCTGCTGATCCCGCTGTTGCTCGCCGCCTCCGCCATCATCTTTCTGCTGCTGCGGCTCGGCACCGGCGACCCGGCGCTGGATTATCTGCGCCTGTCGAACTTGCCGCCCACGGAAGAGATGGTCGCCTCGACCCGCGAACTGCTGGGGCTCAACCAGCCGCTGGCGATGCAGTATCTGCACTGGCTGTGGCGGGCGCTGCACCTGGACTTCGGCCTCTCCTATGCCACCCGGCGGCCGGTGCTGGACGACCTGCTGCACTTCCTGCCGGCCACCCTGCTGCTCACCGGCGCGGCGCTGGCGCTGATCCTCGTCACATCGCTGCCGCTGGGGATCTGGGCGGCGCGCCATCGCGATCGCCTGCCGGATTTTGCTGTACGGCTGATTGCCTTCCTCGGCGTGTCGATGCCGAACTTCTGGCTAGCCTTTCTGCTGGTGATGCTCTTTTCCGTGCATCTGCAGTGGTTCCCGGCGATGGGATACGGCGACTGGCAGCACCTGATATTGCCCGCCGTCTCCATCGCCTTTATGTCGCTGGCGATTAACGCCCGGCTGCTGCGCGCCAGCATGCTGGAGGTCTCCGGCCAGCGTCACGTGGTATGGGCGCGGCTGCGCGGGTTGAGCACGCGCCAGGTGGAGCGGCGGCATATCCTGCGCAACGCCACACTGCCGGTGGTGACCGCCATGGGCATGCACATTGGTGAGCTGATCGGCGGCACGATGATTATCGAAAATATCTTTGCCTGGCCGGGGGTTGGCCGCTACGCGGTTTCCGCGATCTTCAATCGCGATTATCCGGTGATTCAGTGCTTTACCCTGATGATGGTCACGGTGTTCGTACTGGCTAACCTGGCGGTGGATGTGCTTAACGCGGCGCTCGACCCGCGCCTGCGCCGCCATGAGGAGGTGAGCGTATGAGATGGCTGCGAAACTTCCGCTGGCCGGTGAAACTGGCCCTGCTGGTTATCGCGCTGCTGGCGGTCATCGCCCTCGGCAGTGGCTGGTGGCTGCCCTGGGATCCGGCGGCGATTAACCTGCAGCAGCGGCTGCTGCCGCCAGGGGGGGCACACTGGCTGGGAACCGATCATCTTGGACGGGATATTTTCTCGCGCCTGCTGGCCGCCACCCGCGTCTCGCTGGGGGCGGTAATGGCCTGCCTGCTGCTGGTGCTGCTGATCGGTCTGGCGGTTGGCGGCAGCGCCGGGCTGCTGGGCGGCCGCGCCGACCGCGGCCTGATGCGCCTCGCCGAACTGTTTATGACCTTTCCGACCTCGATCCTGTCGTTCTTTATGGTGGGGGTGTTGGGTACCGGGCTGACCAACGTGATCCTCGCCATTGCGCTGTCGCACTGGGCCTGGTACGCCAGAATGGTGCGTAATCTGGTGGTCTCCCTGCGCCAGCGCGAATTTATCCTCGCCGCCCGCCTGAGCGGCGCCAGCCAGTGGCGGCTGTTCAGCGACCATCTGGCAGGGGCGGTGATCCCCTCGCTGCTGGTGCTCGCCTCGCTGGATATCGGTCATATGATGCTTCACGTGGCCGGCATGTCGTTCCTTGGCCTCGGCGTCAGCGCGCCGACGGCGGAATGGGGGGTGATGATCAACGACGCCCGGCAGTATATCTGGACCCAGCCGCTGCAGATGGTCTGGCCGGGGCTGGCGCTGTTCATCAGCGTGATGGCCTTTAACCTGCTGGGCGACGCGCTGCGCGATCGCCTCGATCCTCACCTGATCGCGGAGCATAGCCACTGATGCCGCAGAAAATCCAACTGCAACAGATCGCCCTTGCCGCCGACCGCCCGCTGGTCAGCGACGTCTCGCTTACCCTGCGCCGCGGCCAGGTACTGGCGCTGCTCGGCAGCAGCGGCAGCGGGAAATCGCTCACCTGCGCCGCCGCGCTGGGCCTGCTGCCGCCCGGCGTCAACCAGACCGCCGGCCGGGTGTTGCTTGACGGCATGCCGGTGCACGGCGAACAGCTGCGCGGCGCGACTATCGCCACTATCATGCAGAACCCACGCAGCGCCTTTAATCCGCTGCATACCATGGCCGCCCACGCCCGGGAAACCTGCCGGGCGGCGGGCCGCGAAGCAAGTGACGCCACCCTGCTGGCGGCAATGGAAGAGGTGGGTCTGGATAATCCGCGGGCGCTGCTGAAACGCTACCCCTTTGAGATGAGCGGCGGCATGCTGCAACGGATGATGGTCGCCCTCGCCCTGCTCAGCCGCGCGCCCTTTATCATCGCCGACGAACCGACCACCGACCTCGATGCCATCGCCCAGGCGCGGATCCTCGATCTGCTGGCGGATATCGTCGCCAGCCGCGGTCTGGGGCTACTTCTGGTGACCCATGACATGGGCGTTGTGGCGCGGCTGGCGGATTACGTAGCGGTCATGGAGAACGGTCGCCTCGTTGAACAGTGCGATGTAAATACGCTGTTCAGCGCCCCACAGCACCCGCTGAGCCAACGCCTGTTGGCGGCGCATCTGGCGCTGTACGGACTGGAGAAAACAGCATGAATTTACTCAGCGTCACCGGGGTGAGCCACGATTACCCGCACCACGGCAGGGTCCTGCACGAGATCCAACTCGCCATCGCCCCCGGCGAAACGGTGGCCCTGCTCGGGCGCAGCGGCTGCGGCAAGAGCACCCTGGCGCGGATGCTGGTGGGCCTGGAAACGCCGCAGCACGGCGATATTGTCTGGCGCGGCACACCGCTGACCGCCCTGAAGGGCGAGGCCGTCGGCGCCTTCCGCCGCGATATTCAGCTGGTGTTTCAGGACGCCTTCAGCGCGGTGAATCCGCGCAAAACGGTGCGCGAGATCGTCAGCGAGCCGCTGCGCCATCTGTTGCGCTTGTCGCGCGAGGAACGCGCGCGCCAGGTGGAAGAGATGCTGCAGGCGGTCGACCTTTCCACGACGCTGCTCGATAAACGCCCGGCGCAGCTCAGCGGCGGACAGCTGCAGCGCGTCTGCCTGGCTCGCGCCCTCGCGGTACGGCCGCAGCTGTTGATTCTGGATGAAGCGGTCTCGAATCTCGATCTGCTGCTGCAGGCGGAGATTATCGCCCTGCTGAAACGCCTGCAGGCCCAGTTTGGCACCGCCTGCCTGTTCATCACTCACGACCTGCGGCTGGTGGAGCGCTTTTGCCAGCGGGTGCTGGTGATGGAGCACGGACGCATCGTCGAAACCGCAACGGTCAGTCTACCGCTGCGCCTGCGCTCCCCTGCCGGACAGGCGCTCCAGCAGGCGGTGCTGCCACCTTTTCCTGCCACTCTGCTTAACGAGGCCATGCCATGCAGCGCGTAACCCTGACCCTTGATGATGACCTGCTGGCCGCTCTCGATGCGCTCAGCGCCCGCCGCGGCTACCACAATCGTTCGGAGGCGGTACGCGATATGCTGCGCGACGCCCTCAACCAGGATCCCGCGCCGTCGGAGCCGCGGCGCGGTTATGCCGTCCTGTCATATGTCTACGAGCATGAAAAACGCGAACTGGCGAGCCGGCTGGTGGCCACCCAGCATCATCATCACGATCTCTCCGTCGCCACGCTGCATGTGCATATCAGTCATGACGACTGCCTGGAGATTGCGGTGCTGAAGGGAGACATGGCCGAGATACAGCATTTTGCCGACGACGTGATTGCCCAGCGCGGCGTGCGCCATGGGCATTTGCGGTGTTTAGCGGATGATTAGCTATTTGAAAATTCTTGGGTGGTTTATCAACCGTTGATAAACCACATAAATTATACGCTTTGCGAATTATCCCTCGTCGCCAATAATGGAGCCTCATTTAACGATCTCGTTATGGCGAGGCTCCTGCATAAATACAAGTTACCGCCCTGTTGGTATCGAGAGAGACCACTCAGGGAAATACAGGCTTCCATCGAATCAAGGTGTTGCCAAGGTAACTTCTGTCGGTCATGACCGTTCAGATACGTTATGCAGTGCTAAAACCAGGACGTAGGGATCTGCCTGCGCTAACCCTGTCTTGTTCGCCCCTATGAGTGATTTTTTATAGGGATTTTAATCATGTCTTCCATTCAACTCTGCGCCGCCCATCAGGCGACCTCTGGCTTCAACGGCGATGCCATCGCCCAGTACATGCGTACCGACTTTATTACGCTGCAGGAACATCTCAGCGTCCATGAGGCGCGGGAGCACTTTATCTCGCAGCTCACCAGCGATGATATTCCCGGCCAGGTGTTTGTTGTCGCTGGTAAAAAGCTGCGCGGCAGCCTGTCGGTCAAAAAGCTACTGCAGGAAGGGGATGTCGGGCAGTCTATCCGCTACCTGATGGACAGCTGCCTGTTCCGCGTCAAACCTGACGATGAACGCCCGCAGGTCATTGCCGAGCTCAACGAGCGCGGCCTCGAGCTGGTTCCCGTCGTCGATAAAGGCGAGCTGGTCGGCTGCCTGATGGAAAAGGAGATCGCCCATCTGCTGGAGGATGACGTCACCGAGGACGCTCAGCTGCAGGGGGCGACACTGCCGCTGGAAAAACCGTATCTGGACATCAGCCCCTGGACGCCCTTCTAAGAGTCAAGCTGTTATCGGGATACTGTTGATCCGCCTG
>NZ_JBEAFZ010000014.1:0-35771 GCF_040062415.1 Klebsiella sp. GG_Kp173 | reverse complement strand
GGGCCAGTAATGGGTTAAGTGATAACAGGTGTCTGGAAATATAGGGGCAAATCCAAAGCTGGTCTCATTTTTTAACACCAATCTGAAATCAGATAAATAATGTTTCTGAACGGCACTATTGTAGTGCCGTTATTCCTGAAAATATAAAAATAACGGAGAGTTTTATGTTCAAACCAGTCATGCTTGCTCTGGCCTCCCTGACGGCGGTGTCATTTTCATCTTTGGGTGCCGAGGCCGAAGGTATCCGGGTCAAGATCACCGCAGGTGACCAGGTGATGACGGCAACGTTTTATGACAATGCCACCACCCGGGCGCTGGTCTCTCGCTTTCCGCTGACGCTGCCCATGGAAGATCTTTACGGACGCGAAATGTGCTACCGGTTCCCGGATGCCCTGCCTGCAAACGAAACGCAGACCAGCGGTTATGAAGTGGGCGATGTTGTTTACTGGGCTCCCCGCCATAGCTTCGTCATCATGTACGAACAGAACAATGAACGGATAGGTAACCTTCAGAAAGTGGGTCGTATCCACTCTGGAGTTGGGATTTTCAGGCATACGGGTAATATTGATGTGACATTTGAGATGGCACATTGAGCTGCCATTCAATTCCGATAATTTAAAGCAGCGGCATGAGTTGTCTTCATTGAGGGAGACTTCAGCGTCTGCTCCTCGCTCACAGCAGACATTGAACTCCCAGCCAGGAGCGGACATTTTGAAAGCCATCAAGTCCTTAACTTGGTGCCCATCGGAATTGTTTACTTTACAATGCCAGCTACAAACAGCCTAACTAAAGCCAGGTGATCACGTGCATTCAAACATGATTGAATACCTTAATATTTTCGTACAGGTTGTTGAGCAGGGCAGCTTTACAAGAGCCGCTGACATTCTGCAGATTCATCGTCCCACCGTGAGCAAAGCGATACAGCAGATAGAGGACGACCTCGGCGTAAAACTCATCCATCGCACTACCCGTAAGTTGAGCGTTACGGCTGAAGGGGAGGCGTTTTATCATCGCGCCAGGCTTGTATTGTCTGAAGTTAATGACATGATGGCGAGTTTTTCACCTACCCTTCCACCTCGGGGGCGGCTCAGGCTTGATGTCCCGCTGGCGCTGGCTCACGCCATACTGATCCCTAATCTCAAACATTTCCAGTCACTGTATCCTGACATTGATGTCGTATTGGTTTCATCGGACAAAAGAACCGATTTAATCACTGAAGGTGTGGACTGTCTTGTCCGCCTGGGTGAGCTTCAGGATTCGAGTTTTATCTCCAGACGTCTTGGCGACATCAGGATGGTCACCTGTGCAGCCCCATCTTACCTGCTACAACATGGACGACCGGAAACACTTGCGGATCTGGATCAGCATCGGGCAATAAACTTTTTCAGCGACCACAGTCGTGATGTGATGGAATGGAAATTTACTAAGGATGGGAAGATCGTTTCGTTGCGTCCCGTGGGCAGCATGCTGGTTGATAATTCAGATATTCTGCTTTCCTGTGGCCTGGCGGGCCTCGGCATAATCCAGGCCACCTTTAACGCCCTTGCCCCACATATTGCTTCCGGAGCTCTTGAAGAGATTCTGACGCAATATCCTTCTGTGTCTAAGCCCGTGTCGGTGATGTATCCGGACAGGCGCTACCTATCTCCCAAAGTACGGGTCTTTATCGACTGGTTCAGTGAAGTTTTGACCATGCAGAACCGCTGAAACCAATGGATTATTAATAGATAATTAATACTGAAGTTCCCTGTCAGCTATTTTTGGGACGTTTATAGCAGCGTAGATTGTCAGTAAATGAACCGGGCATGTCTTCAACAATATTCTAAAGATGTGCTGATAACTGACGAGAGCTGAATATGTCTAAAGTTGTTACCTTTAACCGCACCGGTGGTCCGGAAGTTTTGGAAGTTATAGATGTGGAGGTGCCCGCACCAGCAGCGGGTGAAGTTCAGATTCGCGTACATGCTATTGGTCTTAACCGTGCAGAAATCATGTACCGTAACGGTCAGTATGTCATTGAACCGGAATTTCCAGCACGCCTGGGTTACGAGGCCTCGGGCGTCGTGCAGGCCGTTGGTGAGCATGTTGAAGGGATTGTTACTGGAGATCGGGTCAGCGTTATTCCTTCGTTTATGTTTAATGAATACGGCATGTACGGCGAACTGGTCAATGCCCCGGTAAATGCTGTGGTGAAGCATCCTGAAAACCTTTCCTTCGAGGAGGCAGCGGCAAGCTGGATGATGTATGTCACTGCATATGGCGCACTGGTTGAATATGGCAACCTTCAGGCTGGGCAGAATGTTGTGATCCGCGCAGCATCAAGCAGCGTAGGACTGGCTGCCATACAGATAGCTAACATGCTGGGTGCTAAACCCATTGCGCTTACCCGGACTGCCGAAAAAAGAGACATGCTTCTAAAAGCTGGTGCCGCCACTGTTATAGCTACCGCTGAGCAGGATATGGTTGCGGAAATCAATCATGCGACAGATAGCATGGGCGCCCATATTGTTTTTGATCCTGTCGGTGGTCCGGACGTGGCAAAACTGACCCAGGTGATGGCACCGCAAGGTATGTTCTTCCAGTACGGCGCGCTAGACAGTCGCGACCTGCTTGTGCCTGTCTTTGATATTCTCGGTAAGCATCTCACGCTGCGCGGATATGAGCTGTTTGAAATTACGACAGACCCTGAAAAAATGGCACGCGCAAAATCCTTCGTCACCGAAGGTTTACGTACCGGCAAACTGAAACCTGTCATTGATAAAATATTCCCGCTTGAAGATATTGCGGATGCACAGCGCTATATGGAAGCAAATGGACAGGTTGGCAAAATCGTCGTAATTGTTGAGTAAACCTCAAACCGACTAACCGTTCACCCTGATGTGCTGGTGTGAAAGGTGAAGCGGAGGGCCATGTGCTGCAAATCAAGATTCAGCGGTGCAGACTTTTCTGGCCTTAGGGGAAGGGGCGGCACACTCTGCTTCAGTGGGGGGAGCTAATCACCACAAATTGTTAGACACAAGGGATAGGGGTCGCCGATGCGGGTGACAAAGGTATCTCTGCCGCAGTCATAAAATCGATAAAACAGCGTATTCTTGGTGACAGGTAGCGGCTGGCGGGCCACAGGACCGAGAAATGCCCATCCTTGACGCAACAGCCGGGCAACACCTCCTGCAGTTGTCCCTCGTTGATGGCCTCGCGCACGACAAAATCAGGCACATAAGCGATGCCCATCCCCGCCGCGCTTAAGCGAATGGCGGCCTCAATGTTATTGACTGTCATAATGGCAGCGGCCCTGAAATCTCCCGTCAGCCGCATATCGCGCAGTTCCCAGGGCTGGATCAGCCCTGTCGCGGGGAAGCGAAAAAAAATACACTTGTGCGCCGCTAATTCCGCTGGCGAGCCGGGAACGCCGTATTCCGCCAGATAGGCCGGACTGGCGCAGAGCACAAAACGAAAGCCCCCCAGCTTTCTGGCGATCAAACGGGAGTCCGCTAGTTCGCCGCTGCGGATAGCGACATCAAATCCTTCATCGATCAGATTGACCAGCCGGTCACTAAAGTCGAGATCCAGTTCAACCTGCGGATACAGACGGCTAAAGGCGGTGAGGGCGGGGAGCAGCAGGCGGTAGCCGATGACAGGCAGTGAAATCCTCAGTTTACCGGTGGGCTGTGAGAGACTGCTTGTCAGCTCTGACTCGGCCTCCTGGATCTGCTCCAGGATACTCTGGCAGCGGGTCAGAAACGCGGCCCCCTCCGCCGTCAGGCTGACGTTTCTGGTGCTACGGTTGAACAGCCGGACCCCCAGCTTATGCTCAAGCCGGGCGACATTCTTACCCACCGCCGAGGCAGATATCCCCAGCAGCCTGGCGGCCTGAACAAAGCTTAGCGTTTCGGCGGTGCGGACAAAGGACGTCAGCGAAGTGAGGCTGTCCATCGATTATAAACCTTTTGTCTCTTAAGAAGATATTTTCAGTCTATTTATCGGCAATAACATCCGCAATAGGATGGCGATAGTTTATTCATTCCTTGCCGACTGATGAGGGCCGCCCGATGTTACTCACCGCCAGAACACCTTCCCGATACGCCAGCGCCCTGGCCGCGCTTTCTGTCTTTATGGCGGCCTTGCTGCTGCCGTTAAGTTTTACCGGCGGCGTCATGACAACCCCGGCGATACAGCAG
The DNA here is from genome assembly GCF_040062415.1 of Klebsiella sp. GG_Kp173. Taxonomy (NCBI): domain Bacteria; kingdom Pseudomonadati; phylum Pseudomonadota; class Gammaproteobacteria; order Enterobacterales; family Enterobacteriaceae; genus Klebsiella; species Klebsiella sp. GG_Kp173. The sequence goes on along the minus strand of NZ_JBEAFZ010000014.1, from coordinate 31,593 downwards.
TCGCTGGGCGGCTCTCCCGCTGCGCTGTCGTGGCTGACCAATGGCTTTATGCTGACTTTCGGCAGCTTTTTGCTGGCCGCAGGGGTGACGGCGGATGCCATCGACAGAAAACGTATTTTTATCGCCGGCGCCGCGCTGTTTTGCCTGAGCAGCCTGCTGTTTTGTCTGACGCACAATCTCTTCCTGTCAGGCGTGCTGAGGGCGCTGCAAGGTCTGGCCGCGGCGATGATTTTAGCCAGCGGCAGTGCGGCGCTGGCCCAGCTGTATGACGGCGCTCAGCGGACGCGGGCATTCAGCATCCTGGGCACGGTGTTCGGCGCCGGCCTGGCGTTCGGCCCGCTGCTGATCGGCTTCATGACCGACGCGGTGGGTTGGCGCGGCGTATACGCCCTGTTTGCGCTGCTCTCGGCGATGGTTCTGCTTATCGGTCTGGCGTATCTGCCGGCGGCAGAACAAAGCCAGCCGCGGACACCTGACAACCTCGGCTTAACCCTGTTTACGCTGGCCCTGATGCTGTTTACTGCATCGCTTATGGTCATTCCGGCCCGCGGCTTTTTATCGCTGACCACGCTGGCCTTGTTCATCGCGTCGGCGGGACTGTTCGTGGCGTTTGCCGTGCGCTGCCAGAGGGTGAGCAACCCGGTGCTGGAACTCTCCCTGCTGAGCCATCCGCGTTTTGTCGGCGTACTGTTGCTGCCTGTCGCCACCTGCTGTTGCTACGTGGTCCTGCTGATTGTTGTTCCACTGCATTTTATGGGCGGAGAGGGGATGAGTGAGTCGCAGAGCGCACTGTATCTGATGGCGCTGACCACGCCGATGCTGGTTTTCCCATCCGTTGCGGCCCTGCTCACCCGCTGGTTTTCACCGGGGCGGGTATCCACGGGAGGGCTGATGATGGCCTCCGTCGGGTTGCTGTTGCTGGGCGATGCTTTTCACAGTAACCATCTTTCGCAATTGGTGCTGGCTCTGATCCTCTGTGGGGCGGGGGCGGCGCTTCCCTGGGGGCTGATGGACGGCCTGGCGATATCCGCTGTGCCGGTGGCGAAAGCCGGTATGGCGGCAGGCCTGTTCAACACCGTTCGCGTTGCCGGCGAGGGGATCGCCCTGGCGATAGTCTCTGCGGTATTAACGGCAAGCAATACCCTGACCCTGCAGAGTCGCGTTCACGGGTATACCCCCGAGGTGATTCACCGCGCCGCAGGCTGGCTGGGAGCCGGCAATATGCCGCAGGCGGCTGCGCTTTTGCCTGACTTTTCCCTCCGGGCGCTGCGCGAGAGCTATGACTCTGCTTATACGCTACTGTTTAGCGGGCTGGCTGTCGTCACCCTGCTGTGCGCCCTGATGGTCTGGCGGACGCTATGCCGGAAGGGGGGCGCCATCCAAACCCGCAACAGCGGATCCTGAGCCCCCTTGATAGCGCATTGGCGTCACGCTCCCGGCAACCGCCTTTCCCGGTCTGCTTAGCGAACCGGGACTGTCATTGTTTCGCTGGCGGAACTATGCTGATCAGGGCGGCCACATGCGCCGCTCCGGCAGCGGAAACAGTGACTCACAGGTGGCGGTATGGCGATTGATCCGGAACTGATTTACATCGAGATCCTGGAAACGGTGCTGATGGCCACCCTGGATCCCGATTTGTGGAAATCGGCATTGCAGAAACTGGCGTTCCTCACCGGCCATCAGTACGCGGCATTTCTGTTCTACGATAAAGGCAATGCGCATCTGTTGACCGATTCATTCCTGCTGGAGGAGAAGGTCTTCACCGCCTATCGCGACGTGTTTCTGGCCATCGATCCCGCCGAAAAAATATTGACCGCGTTACCGGTCGGGCAAATGTACCGGGACCGCGAGTATTTAGGCGATAAATTTATTGCCGGCAGCGTCTATTACAATGAGTTTCATCACCCCAACGATCTGAATAATCTTACCAGCGTCAAGCTATGCACCCTCAATGGCTATGCCACCTATCTGTCACTGATGACGGCCAATACGGCGGCTTATCCGCAGCCGGCGCAGTTTGAACTGTTCAGGCGCTTGATCCCGGCGTTAAAAACCGCCTGCCAGCTTCACGCCCGATTTGAACAGCTGCGAGACACCATAAAATACCAGAGCGCGGTGATGGACAACGGGATCTACCCGGTATGGCTGGTGGATCATGGCGGTAAAATTCTCTACGCCAGCGCGCATGCCGAACGCTACCTGCGCGCTAACACCCGCCTCTCCTGGTATAGCGGGGGCGATACGCTGTGCCTCAATACCGACAGCAAAAAACTGAAACGGGCTATCGAGCAGGCCACCCGGACGGCAGAGCCGCCGAGGGCAGGGGTGTGCTATACCGCCGGGCGTCAGCCGAAACCGATCCTCGTGATCCCGGCGGCCCGCCTTGCCGGGGTCGCCTGCGTGATTATTCCCGAGCCGTTTCTCACCGGCAGCGCCTTGATGGAACTGTTTAACGTCAAGCCTGCCGAAAATGCGGTGGCGGAGCTGCTGGTGCGGGGCATGACGCCGGATGAATGCGCCTTACATCTGGGCGTATCTATCGCCACGATCAGAACCCACCTTAGCGCCCTGTACCGGAAAACCCACACCCGTAATCAGGCAGAACTACTGCTGATCATTCGTGCGATTCACGGCTGATTTATTTCATCCACTCATTCATATGGATGAGTGGATCTGTTTTTACCGCCATTATAATCCTCCTAAAACGAATGAAGGATTTAATCGCTCTCTGAGCGGTCAGTCCGTATATCTAATTCCTGCTGGATGGGAGTGGTTAATATGTTTTTCTTCCGTGTGATAGCCATCGCAATTTTATTCCCTGCTTTAATATCCTGCACAACGCAAAAAGCCCTAAATGAAACCGGGAAGGAGATTGATAAAGGCCATTATGGTGTCGCGACATGGTATGTCGCAACCTTACCCGTTGTCATGCTTTATGACGTATTTACTCTCGGCGGTACCAGCGACCCGCAAACGGGATATAATACGGTCGCCAGCGTCGCGAATAAACAACCGGTGACTCAGTCAGCCCACAGTTCATCAGGTACGCGGCCTCAATCTACAATTCAAACCGCTGCTGGCGGTTCAGTCGCGACCGTCACAACGCCTCAAAACGTCGCCCTGAGAACCGCGTCTTCGCAAGGGCCGTCATCGGTTTCTTCGTCAGTTAAATCCTATCCTCCGGCTGATAATTGCCTTACCCGTGATTCGACGTCGAATTCACTGGCAGACTTCTGGATTAACCACTGTGGCTTTGCCGTTACCGTGATGTGGTTTGATGCGAATGATTGCCGTACGGGGTGTATGGATGGCGTGGGGGCGAATTCACGCCAGTCAATAACAAAAGGAAGGGCGGGAAGCGCTTATACTTCCGTGGCTTGTCCAAAACCTTCTACACCAAAAGGACCCGATGGCATTCATCAGTGGGCCAACGAAGGGCATCATCAGTGTACTTCCTGAGTCGTGGATAGCCAGGCCAGAGATATTCTGGCCTGGCTATCCAGTCGAGTTTTTCGTCTCTATTGAGTGGTCGACGACGTTAGCCGGAACCGAGCCAGCAAACATCGCGCGTAATCAGTCAGCAGAACGTCGCGCCGTCTGGATCGTCATCAGCGCGCCCACGACCAGCATCCCGGCGCTCAGGCAAAAGGTGCTCTCATAGCCCAGATAGTCGAATAAAATACCGCCGACCGTTGCACCAAGGGCAATAGAAAACTGCACTGTGGCGACCATCAGTCCCCCGCCTGATTCGGTATCCGCTTTGCTGGCATGGGCGACCCAACTCCACCACCCCACCGGCGCCGCGGTGGATAGTACGCCCCACAGGGCCAGCAGAATCGACACCGCAACAACGTTTGTCGCCAGCGGGATCAGTAATAACGCAATCAGGGCCATCAGTAGCGGAATAATGATTAACGTTTTATAGAGCTGCTTTTTGATCACCAGTCCAATAGCCGTAGTCCCCGCGAGTCCGGAAATACCGATCGCTAATAATAGTAGCGAGATGGTCCTGGCATCGACCTGAGCGATCAGTTCGAGGTACGGGCGAATATAGGTGAATAAGGTAAATTGCCCCATAAAAAAAATACCGGCCGCGCCCATGCCAATCGCCACCGAACGATCGCCCAGTAGTCTGCGCAGACCGGAACCGCTAGCGGCCTGGTGCGCTCCCGCTTTCATTGAGGGAAGGCTTATCCATTGCCAGATAAAGGTTACCACGGCGATGGGCACCAGGCTCAGAAAGGCGCCACGCCAGCTGGTGACTGACGACAGATAGCTACCCAGCGGTGCGGCCACCACGGTGGCAAGCGCATTGCCGCCATTAAAAACGGCCAGAGCGCGCGGAACCTGACTAATATGGACCAGCCTGACCGCCGTGGCGACAGACATTGACCAGAAGCCGCCAATGACTACACCAATCAATGCGCGCCCTAGCATATAAATGCTGAAATTCGGCGCCATCGCTACAATTAAAGCCGAAATCCCCATCAACGCGGTCAGGAGTAACAGCAAATATTTGCGGTTCATTTTACCTGCCAATCTGCGAATACACAGGCTGGTTAAAACAGCACATATTCCTGAGATCGTCATTCCCTGACCCGCGGTACCTTCGGTGATCTCCAAATCCATAGCGATGGGGGAGAGCAGACTCACCGGCATAAATTCTGAAGCAATTAGCGTAAATACGCAGAGCGTGATGGAAAATACCCCCCTCCAGTTGGAGGAGTGATTTTTATCATCATCATAAGCTGAATGTTTTCTGAGGTCCATAATAGGGTTTATTACACCTTAACGTTTACGGCAGGCGTCACTCTGTATTGGTTGATCGCGAATGAAAGGGACCTTCCCGAAGCCATTCTTATTCGCCATTAAAGCGCATTTTGCAAAATAACTTCGACAACATCAGGCGAATAGGTTTCGGCGATACCAAAGGCCCGGATATGCGATTTAACATTGTCGATAATTGAAGGTAATGCCTCGGCAGAAATATTCACCTCGGAAAGTCTCACCGGCGTGCCGATTTTCGTAAACCAGGATTCCAGTGCAGCAATACCTTCTTCCGCACTTTCCACGTTAAAAACTACCCGGGCGAAGCGGTTAAACTGGGCTTTATTTTGGGACTGGTACCATTTCATCCATGCAGGCATCACCACCGACATCCCGGCGCCATGAGGCACGTCGAACAGGGCAGACAACGAGTGCTCAATCGCATGGTTAGGATAACTATAATCTGCGGCGCCGGAGAAGGTTATCCCATTTTGCGCCAGCGTCGAAGCCCAGGCAAATTCGCCGCGTGCCGCAATATTTTGCGGATCGTTAATCAGTATATCCGTCGTTTCGATGACGGTTTTAATCAATGATTCAATCAGTCTGGACTGCAGCCTGGGCAGTACGGTGGCCGTAAAGTACACCTCGATCAAATGCGAAATAATGTCCGCTGCCGAGTAGACCAGGTATTCCCTCGGAACACCCGTCATCAACGCCGGGTTTAATACCGTCACCCGTGGACGAGTGGCATCGTTACCAATGGATAATTTTTCTTTTGTTTCTTCGTTAACCACCACGGCATACGGATTCATTTCGCTACCGGTGGCCGCGAGGGTCAGAATGGCATATATCGGCAGGGCGGAGATTAATTCCCCGTCGCCAGTGAACAATTCCCAGGCGTCGCCTGGATAGTCGACTCCCGCAGCAATCGCTTTCGCGCTGTCAAGAACCGAGCCGCCACCGATGCTGATAATCGCCTGTACCTTTTCCTTACGCGCCATCTCAACGGCGCTTCTGACCGATGAAATGACCGGGTTGCTGATAATACCGCCAAATTCACACCAGCTTATTCCCTGGGATACGAGACGGCGCGTGACCTTCTCGAACAGACCCTCATTTTTGATTCGCTGGCTGCCATAGCAAATCAGCACATGATGAATACCGTCTTTGGCGATATGGTCAGCAAGGGTATCTTCTTTATCGATGCCGAATTCAATACGTGTTGGATTATAAAAATTAAAATTATGCATATTCGCTCCTGTGTGCCGGCTTAATTCCGACACAGGTATTAAAATGGTTATCAATAAAAAGTTATTTCAGAGTGGCTTTAAAGAAATGGTCCAGTTTATCAAAGGGAATTCTTCCACTCTGGTTGTCATATAAGTCCACGTGGTTAGCGCCCGGAACAATGACCAGTTCTTTAGGCTGAGCCGCTTGCTGGTAGGCGGTTTCCGCAAAGTAACGCGAATGCGCTTTCTCACCGGTAATAATCAGTACCGGTCGTGGCGAGATTTCCTTAATATGATCCAGTTGCGCGAAATTCATAAACGGCATTGGGGTTGTCACTGACCATGACCCGGCGGAGTTAACCGACCGCGGGTTATACCCACGCCTGGTGCGATAATAATCGAAGAATTCTCGAGTAATGGGATCGGCATCCGCTTGCAGCGTTGCTGGCAGGATAGTTTTATCCCGGACCACGTTACCCGCTTTATCAAAGCTGACATTGTGGCTCTCATAAGCAGGCACGCCATTCTCGGCGTCTTTCCAGCGCTGCAGGCTCATGTTTTCCAGCACTTTGCTACGCTGTTCCGGGGTATAGCTGTCCTGGAAGCCTTTACCCCACAGGCGCGACATATCATACATCACCGAGGTGGCGACAGCCTTGATACGTTTATCCATTGCCGCCGCGCTAAGGTTCAGCCCGCCGTAGCCGCAGACGCCCAACAGGCCAATGCGTTGACGGTCAACGATATCCAGCAGACCCAGATAGTCGACGGCCGCCATGATATCTTCCGTGTTGATATCGGGTGAGGCGATATTACGCGGTTCGCCGCTGCTCTCGCCGGTATAGGAAGGATCAAAAGCCAGAGTAACAAAACCACGCCGGGCCATTTCCTGAGCATAGAGACCGGATGACTGCTCCTTTACGGCACCGAATGCCCCACTGACCGCCAGGGCTGGAAGCTTACCGGCCGGGTGATTTTTCGGCACATAGACATCGGCGACAAGGGTAATACCGTAGCGGTTTTTAAAGGTGACTTTTTGATGGTCGACGGCGCTGCTCAGCGGAAAGGTTTTATCCCAGATCTGAATGAGCTTAACATCCGTGTCGCCTTTCATAGGCAGCGCCAGGTCTGCGATGGCGGCATTGGAACCAAACAGCATCGCCATCCCAACGATCATTCCCGTGCGCAGCGTTCGATGAGAAAAAGTAGCCATAAATACTCCTGAATGGTGTAAAGGACAGGCCAGGATGTCCCGTTCGGTGTGAGTGTTGATGGCGCTTATAGTAGAGAACCAAAACCGTTCTGATTAGCAGGCAAAACCGCACTTCATTAATGTGTCCATGTTATAAATAGAATCCTTGAGACCGACCAGACGCAGGAGGCAGGGTGGATATTTTTCGTCGTGAGGATTTGCATCATCTCTATCTTTTTTATCATGTGGCTAAAGAGGGGGGATTTACCCGTGCCGCGGCCAGGCTGGGGCTTGCCCAGTCGAGTATCAGCCGCAGCATCAGCATGCTGGAGAAAAGTATTAATCTGCAGTTACTGGTGAGAAGTACCCGCAAGGTCGCGCTCACCTCGGCCGGGGAAAAACTACTGCGTTCGCTCGATCAGGGGTTCGGTCAACTGGAAAATGGCTGGATGCTGCTGAATCAGCTTCGGGAGAAACCTGTAGGAACCGTGCGCATTAACGGCAGCAGGCAGGCCATCGAGCAAGTGTTGCTACCGCGACTGCAGTCGTTACGGGATGCATACCCAGATATCGCGCTGGAGCTTATTGAAAATAATACCTTTGTTGACATTGTGAAGGAGCGATATGATGCCGGGGTTCGCTACGGCAGCATGGTCAACGAGGATATGGTTTCCGTGCGTATTGGCCCCGATGTGCCGATGCGGGTTGTCGGTAGCCCCAATTTTCTTCGCCAGCATGGGATCCCCGCACATCCCCGCGAACTCGATAAGTATCCCTGTATTGGCTACCGCATGTCCGACGGTTCACCATGGGGATGGGAGATGCATGATGGCGATCGGTTATATCGACATAACCCCGCCGGAGGATGGGTGTTCAGCGATGCCGGCACAGTCATTAAAGCCGCGACGCTGGGAGTGGGGCTGGCCTATGAAGCGGCGGATCTGATGCAGGACGAACTGGCAAGCGGTCGGCTGATACCGGTTCTGGAGAATTACAGTCACACCTTTCCTGGGTTTCATATCTATTATCCGCACCGGAACGTGTCCAGTGCGCTGCGAGTGATTATCGACATTCTGAGGGACTATCCCGGAGCGGACAGCCGCGCTATCAGAACGGGCTGATCCCTTGCGGACCCGTCGCGAACCGTGGTGCCGGCAGGGCATGGCTCCCGCCGCTGGTTTTTCAGGATATCAGCGGTAGCCAACTGCCTGACGATCAGCGTCAGCTAATAGCACGCCTCACCGGGTAAAGGTAGTCCTGGCGGGGCAGGGTGAGAAGGAGATGCTCGCCGCCGGGAAGCGGTTTACCTGTTCCGCGCATCAATTTTAATGACCTCAATCATTAGCAGGGAGTGAAGGATGAAGTTAAAGATTACTATCAATGATAACGTGCTCACCGCGACCCTGAACGGTAGTCAGGCCAGCCGCGAATTCGCTGGATTGTTACCATTAACGTTGCAGCTCAGCGACTATGCAGGAGAGGAAAAGATAGGCGATTTACCCGCCCGGCTGTCGACGGCGGATTCGCCTGTAGGGTCAGCAGCCAGCAAGGGCGATATCATGGTCTTTTTACCCTGGGGCAATCTGGCCATTTTTTATCAGGCTCATGGTTACGTTGACGGGCTCATCCCTCTGGGGAGGCTGGATGAACCTGACGCATTACCTCTGCAGCCTTCATCATACCCGGCACGATTCGAATTAGCCGCAGCAGCATCGCTCGGGAGCGATTAGCAAGCCGTTACGGCGACGGACAGAACGGCATCATTCGCCACGAGGACGTTCCCCGAGGGAAACGTCACGGGATAAGATTCAGGAATGATGGTCGCGCAGGAAAACGGTCAGCACATCTTTCGGCGGCACGCCGCCGCATTCGCCAATCATCCAGCCTACCGCGCCGCGGTGATAGGCGCCGTGAAAGAGCATGTGGTTCAACATCTCCATCGCGGTCATATTGCCGTCGCCGCCGTCGACAAATTTGAAGGCGATACGTTCGTGGAAATCAGCGGGGGTCATGGCGCTGACGTACTGAATGTATTCATCCGTACAGGCGGTCATTGCCGTTTCCAGCTCATCAATGGTTGGCGTCTCGGGGGTATTCAGCGCGGTGTAACCGTGCGTCATGCCGCGAAGATTCGCCCGGAAAATCATGTCAACGACATGGATATGGTTCATCAGCCTGAGGGTCAGGTGGCGTTTTTCGCCATGTACTGTTCCGTCTATCGTGCGGATCGCCTGTAAGGTGGCAAGGTCAATCCAGCGCTTGTACTTCAACAGCGTCACTACAGTGTCTTTGTCCATAGTCGGTCCCGGGTTGGTTGAGCCATTATCTTAGCGATGATGCCAGTGAGTTGTCACTCTCGAGCGCCAGGCACAAAAAAGCCTCGCCGGGGCGAGGCTTTTCAATAAGCAGGTGAGTTAGTCAAACACACCGTTAATCACGGCGGTGACAATGGCAGTGCTCAGCGCTACCAGCACCAGGTCATCGCCGACCGCCCGCCATTCATAGCCCGGATAATAGGGCAGATCGTTAATCATAGAAGCTGGCAGGGTCTTTTTCGCGATACCCGGAGGGAGCGGTTTGCCGCGGGCGACATTTTTGGCGATACCCGGAGGCAGCGCCTGATAGCCGACCAGACCGTAGTTCACGGCCAGGGAGCGCGCCCGTGAGAAGCTAATATCGCTGTCGACGTGGTCGGGCTTGCCGTAGTTTTTGCGGTTGCCATGATCGGCGGTGGACTGACCTTTATTTTGTCCTTTATTACCATGGTCGCCGCTGTTACCGCTGTTACCATGATTGCCGCTATTGCCATGGTTACCACTGTTCCCGTGATTTCCGCCGCCATTGCCATTACCGTTACCCGGGTTGGCATAGGCCGGTGCCGCCATGACGGCGAGAGAAATAACCGCCGCCAGTGCTGTTTTAATAGTGCGACGCTTAAGCATGATCTTGCTTCCTTAATGTGGAGTACACGCTTAAAAAATAAGATAACGCTATGCCTCAGGCAATCTCATAGAGTCTTATTTTTTCCGGGATTTCACGGGAAGGTCATTAAGGGATAGCGGGACGCGGACGAGCAATTCCATTGCTGCGTTTTGACAGACGGGCGACCGCGCCCCGCTAAATTTGTCGCCGGCAGGATCGCTCCCGGGCGTGTCGCAAAAAAATGCCCGAAGCCATCGGGCAAAAATGAACAAAAATATTACGCTTCATTCATAACGCGTCTCACAAGACGGAGCGGATAGTAAATCCTGGCGCCGCTGCGCACAATCGACCGGTTGTTTAGAAATAAATAACCCCCGTCGGCCGCGCTCAGGACGCGACCCAATGGCAGGCCACTCGATGGCCAGGGGCCACCTCGCGCAGCGCCGGAGCTTCTCTGCGGCACCGATCGCCGGCCTGCGGGCAGCGAGATGAAAAGCGGCAGCCGGCGGGAGGATTGGTCGGATCCGGGATCTCGCCTTGCACCAGCGCCTGCGGTTCGCTGTGCGGGTCGAGGGTCGGCACCGCGGCTAGCAGAGCGCGGGTGTAGGGATGGAGGGGGCGGCTGAACAGCGCATCGCGGCTGGCGCTTTCCACCAGTTGCCCGAGATACATTACCGCCACATCGTCACATAAATGCTCCACCACCCCGAGGTCGTGGGAGATAAACAGAAACGTGACGCCGCGGTCGTCGCGCAGGTCGGAAAACAAATTGATGATCTGCGCCTGAATCGACACATCGAGGGCCGAGATGGGCTCATCGGCGACGATAAAATCCGGGTTGAGGATCAGCGCCCGGGCAATACCGATCCGCTGGCGCTGGCCGCCCGAAAACTGATGCGGAAAGCGGGCGTAGTGTTCCGGCGCCAGGCCGCAGATCTTCATCACGTCGATCACCCGGTCATAGAGCTCATCGCGGGTGCAGAGCTTGTGCTGCAGCATGGCTTCGCCTATCGCCTCGCCAATACGCAGCCGCGGGTTCAGCGAGCTGTAGGGATCCTGAAATACCAGCTGCATCCTCGGCCGTATGGCGCGCAGGGCAGGCCGGGGCAGGTCGGCCAGCTCCTGACCGTGAAATTTCACGCTGCCGGCGCTCTTCTCGTACAGGCCAAGCAGGGTTCGGCCGACGGTGGTTTTGCCGCTGCCGGACTCACCCACCAGGCCAAAAATAGTGCCCGGACGGATGTTAAAGCTGACGCCGTCCACCGCGCGAAGCTCGCCGGTCTGCTGGCCAAAGAGGCCGTCGCGCAGCGGAAAATACTTCTTCAATCCATCCACTTCAATAACATAGCGATCGCTCATGCTGTCGCCTCCGCAAATTCGCTATAAAAGCAGGCGGCCCGCTGGCGCTCGCCGAGCAGCGGCGGAATCGCCTCCCGGCAGCGCGGCGTCGCCCGTTCGCAGCGCCCGGCAAAAGCGCAGCCCGCCGGCAGGGCGGCCAGATCCGGCACCTGACCGGGAATCGAGTACAGTCGCCGACGCCGCTCGCCCGGCACCGGGCGGGAAGCGATGAGCCCCCGCGTATAAGGGTGCTGCGGATGGCGTAGCACCTCCGCCGTGGCGCCCTGTTCCACGATCCTTCCGGCATACATCACCACCACCTGTTCGGCCATCTGCGCGATCACCCCCAGGTCGTGGGTAATCAGCATCATCGCCATCTGGCTGGCCCGCGCCCGATCCCGCAGCAGGCGCAGGATTTGCGCCTGCACGGTGACGTCCAGCGCGGTGGTCGGTTCGTCGGCAATCAGCAGTTTGGGCTGACAGCTCAGCGCCATGGCGATCATCACCCGCTGCAGCATGCCGCCGGATAGCTGGTGGGGGTAGCTGGCCATCAGGCTGTCGCCGCGCGCCAGGCCGACCTCGCTTAGCAGCCGGGTAGCCAGCTGCCAGGCGGCTTTCGGCGTGGCGCCGAGGTGGCGGATCGCTGGTTCGCACAGCTGTTCGCCGATGGTCAACACCGGGTTCAGGGCCGACATCGGTTCCTGAAAGATCATGGCCAGCTGGTGGCCGCGCAGGTCGGCCATCTGTCTGGGGTTCAGCCGCAGCAGATCGCGGTCCGCGAAACGAATTTCGCCGCCGTCGATGCGCGCTGCCTGCGACGGCAGGAGGCCCATCAGCGCCATGGCGGTGACGCTTTTGCCGCAGCCGGACTCGCCCACCACGCCAACGGTTTGCCCGGCCTGAATCGTGAAAGAGACGTCCTGCACCGCGCGCACGCGATGACGTTCGCCAGCGAAAGAGACGGAGAGATGATTAAAAGAGACTAACGGTAGGGTCATTTCAGCCTCGGTTTCATATTGGGATCCATGGCGTCGCGCAGGCCATCGCCCAGCACGTTAATGGCGATCACGGTGAGAAAGATGGCGATCCCAGGCGGCATCCACAGCCAGGGACGGCGCTGGAAATCGATCAGGCTATTGGCGGCATCCATCATATTGCCCCACGACGGCGTTGGCGGCACCACGCCGAGGCCGAGATAGCTCAGCGCGGATTCGCTGAGAATGGCGTTGGCGACAGCCATGGTCGCCATCACCACCAGAATCGGAATGGTATTCGGCAGCAGGTGGCCAAACAGCCGGCGACGCGCCGACAGGCCCAGTACTTGGGTGGCCAGCATAAAATCGCGTTCGCGCAGGGAGAGACATTGCCCGCGCACCAGCCGCGCCAGTCGGGGCCACTCCAGCAGGCTGAGCATTACCACCACCATATAGATGCGCGAGTCCGGGGAAAAATCGAGCTCGGAAAGCATCGCCCCGGCAACAATCAACAGCGGCAATCCAGGGATGGTCATCACCAGGTCGGCCACGCGCATGATCACTCTGTCGGTTAACCCACCGACATAACCCGAGAGGGCGCCGAGCAGATAGCCGAGGAATACCGACATCACCATGGTCAGCAGGCCGATAATCAGCGAGATGCGGCCGGCCAGCAGCAGGCGGGTGTAGACATCGCGACCAAGGAAATCGGTCCCCAGCCAGTGTTCCGCGCCGGGCGGTTGGTTGATGCTCAGGGCGTCGGTGGCATCATCTTTCCACGGCGACCAGACGTGCCCCAGCACGCACCACACCGCCATTACGGCCAGCAGGATCAGGCAGAACATAGCCAGCCGGTTACGGCGCAGCTGTCGCCATCCCTGGCGCCAGGGAGAGGGGGTAATGTGCGCCAGCGCCGGGATAGCCGCCTGCCGCTGGCGGCGACGGGAAGCAAAGTAAGACAGGATCATCATGACCTCACCCGAATACGTGGATCGGCCCAGGCGTACAGCACGTCGGCGAGCAAATTACCGACTATCGTCAGCACCGCCAGAAACAGAGTAAACCCCATCAGCACCGGATAGTCGCGGGCGGCCAGCGAGTCGATATGGATGTGGCCTGCCCCCGGCCAGTTGAATACCTTTTCGGTAATGATCGCCCCGGAGAACAGCCCCGGCAGCTCAAAGCCCAGCAGGGTGATGATCGGCAGCAGGGCGTTGCGCAACGCATGTTTAAGGATCACCGTGCGCTCATGTAACCCCTTGGCGCGGGCGGTACGGATAAAATCCATTTTCACCACGTCGAGCATACTGGCGCGCACATAGCGTGTCAGGCTGCCCGCCTGCAGCATCACCAGCGCCAGCACCGGCAGCGCCAGGTGGGCAGCCACTTGCAGCACATACTGCCAGCCGCTTTCGTCGCTGCCGGTATTGGTCATCCCGCCTACCGGCAGCCAGTGGAGATCGACGGCAAACCATTTAATCAGCAACAGGCAGAGGAAAAAGGTGGGGAATGATATGGCGGCAAACACCGCGACGCTCACCAGATGATCAAACCAGGAGCCAGGTCGCAGGGCCGACACCACGCCGACCGCCAGGCCAATGCCCCAGTAAAAGACCAGCGCGACGCTGGCCAGCAGAAAAGAGTTCCAGATGTACTGGTTGAGCAGCTGGCTGACCGGGATCTGATACTGCAGCGAAAAGCCTAAATCGCCTCGCAGCAGCTGTCCCAGCCAGTGGAGATAGCGGGTGAACAGCGGCTGGTCGAGGCCATAGATCGCCTTCAGCTCCGCAGCGCGGGCGGCGGTCAGGGTAACATTGCCATCGATAAAGTCGCCGGGGGTTTTGGCAAACAGCATAAAAATAATGAACGAGGCCAGCAGTAGCATCGGCAGCGTTTGCAGCAGGCGCCTCAGGATGAAATTTTTCATGACGATCTCGCATCAGCCGCCGGTTAACCCGGCGGCCAGGGGATTTACTTAACGATTTTCACATCCGGCAGGCTGCCGGTCAGGCCGTTGTAGATATCCGGTTTAAAGCCGGTGACGCGGGCGCTGCTGGCGGAAAGGATGTTGCGATAGCCGAGCAGGATCACCGGCGGATCGTCGGCCAGCACTTTATACAGCTGGTGATAGATCGGCTTGCGCTTTTCGATGTCGAGCACCGCGTTGCCAGCGTTAATCAGCTTATCGACCTCCGCGTTGTGGTAGCCGGACTCTTTAGCTTCGCTGCTGTAGAAATCCCATACCCCGTCGTGCGGGTCGTTGAGAGTGCTGGTGCTGAACGAGGCGAGATCGTAATTTCCGGCTTTGCGCTGCGCCATCAGAGCGTTGAAATCCACCACCTGCGGTTTAAGCAGCACGCCGATCTGCCGCCAGTTCTCCTTGGCGATGGGGATCAACGCATCGTTGAGCACCTTCTTGCTCACCAGTAGGGTTAGCTCCAGGCGTTGGCCCTCTTTGACGCGGATACCGTCGGCGCCAGCTTTCCAGCCGGCCTCATCCAGCAGCTTTTTCGCCTGCGCCGGATCGTAATGGTAAGGATTGACGCCTTCTGCGTTAAAGGCCCAGGAGATCGGGGCGATCGGCTCGATGGCGACTTTGCCGTACCCCTGATAGACCACGTCGATCAGCTTCTGCCGGTCCAGGCCGTAAATCAGCGCCTGGCGCACCCGTTTATCCTGCAGCGCCGGACGATGAACGTTGAATTCCACCTGGCTGTAGTCGCTGGAGCCGTAAAGATTAATGTTGGCGAAGCCGAGCATCTTCAGCTGTTCGATATCGTCAGGACGCGAGGTAAAGGCGTCGTAGTCGGTCTCCCCGGTCTGGAACAACTGGAAGTTGGTCGACGGATTGGTCACGCGATAGATAAAGCGCGGCGTTGGCGGCGTCCCACGGTAAAAATGGCTATTGGCATGGAAACGAATTTCCTGACCGGGAATATAGGTATCGTACACGTAAGGGCCGTTGCCCAGCGGCTTGCCGTGCAGTGAGCGCAGATAGTCGAGATGTCCCCGTTGATATCCTTTGCCGTACCAGGCTTTCGACAGCACTGGCCCGCCAATTTTGGCCAGCGTGGTGGCGCCTGGCTGGGTGGTGGTCACCTGAAGAGTGAGCGGGTCGATGACCTTCAGGCCGCTGACGCTGTCAGCCTTGCCGGCTTTGTATTCTGCGCCGCCAGCGATATTGGCCAGGGTGATGTCGGTATCGCCATCATATTTGGGGTCGAGCAGGACCGTCAGGGTAAAGGCGACATCTTCCGCCGTCAGCGGTGAACCATCGCTGAAGGTCAGACCAGGTCGCAATTTAATGGTATAGACTTTACTGTCCGGGCTGACCGTCCAGCTCTCCGCCAGCCCCGGGACCAGCTTGCCCTGGCTGTCCCAGTCGATCAGGCGTGAAAAAATGACGTTAGTGACGTTCTCATCCCAGCCGTTGACGAAAAAGTAGGGATTAAAGATCCCCTGCGGCTCGGAGATCCCGGCCACCACCGTGTCTTTGCGCAGCTTGGCGCTGGCCGGGATCTGACTGGCGTCAGTGGCCGGGGTGATGCCTTCTTTCAGGAGACCCTCAGCAAAGACAGCAGAAGAAAATGCTACCACGCCGCCGAGCAGGGCCACTTTTAGCGCCAGGGCGAAGCGGGTTTTTTGGGTTTTTAATCCTTGTTGTAATCTGGACAAAAGTGCTACCTCATCAAGTGATTGCGTGGTGATTTACAATTCATGACAAAAGATAAGAGGCGCACTTCGCCCTGTCTAACACTGAAACGCTATGATTTATAACCAATTATCCTTAGCAAAGGATCGGCAATATAATTCCATTCTATGGCTATGGCGCAGTGGTTTCCGCTGCCTGAAGAGGGTGGGTCAAAATGCTGTCCGCGACCCAGCCATCCTGCACCAGCGCGCTGGCGGCCAGCGGCCCGCTCAGCCGGACCTGCAGCTGGCCGATGACCCGGCCCTGGATACGCTCGCAGTTGCTGTACAGCAGGCGGGCGTCGCCCCCCAGCAGGCTGGCGATATGCTGCAGATTGGGTTCGCGACCGCTGCTGCCGTCAAACCGTAAGGTCACGATCTGCTCGCCGTCGCGCAGCGATGGCCCGGCCTCCGGGCGATCGGGGTGCTGCAGGCCGAGCATAGCGCGCGTCACCGGATGCTGCGGGTTGCCAAACACGCGCCAGACCTCCCCCTGTTCGACAATGCGTCCGCCTTCGAGCACGCTGACCCGATCGCAGAGGGTGCGAATAACCTCCATTTCGTGAGTGATCAGCACGATAGTCAGCCCCAGGCGCTGGTTAATCTCCTTCAGCAGGGTTAACACCGACAAGGTGTTTTCCGGATCCAGCGCCGAAGTTGCCTCATCACACAGCAGAATTTCCGGTTGAGTGACCAGCGCCCGGGCGATGCCGGTTCGCTGTTTCTGGCCGCCGGAAAGGCGGGCAGGGTAGCTGTCGCGCAGGGCGCTGAGGCCCACCAGCTCAAGCATTTCCGTAACCCGCCGCTGACGTTCGCCGGCCGGGATGCCAGCCATCTTCAGCGGCAGCGCGATATTCTGCGCCACGGTTTTGGTGGCCATCAGGTTAAAGTGCTGAAAAATCATCGCCACCCGCCGACGCAGGTCGCGCAGCTGGCGCGGGGAGTGGCAAACGGTCGACTCGCCGTGGATGAACATCTCGCCGCTATCGGCACTTTCCAGGCGATTAAACAGGCGCAGCAGGGTGGATTTTCCGGCTCCGCTGCGGCCGATGATGCCGAAAATTTCGCCCTGACGGATGGTCAGGTCAATGTCCTGTAGCGCCTGCACGCCGTTAGGATAGGCTTTGCTGATACCAGCAAACTCAATATGGATCGGTGGGGCGGGGATATGCGTCACGATGATGCGCTCCGTTTGCCCGGGCAGCGGCTGTCGCCGCTGCCCGCGGTGATTAAAATCCGGGTAAAATTTTGCCCTGATAACGCGTCAGAATGAACTGACGAACGGCGTCCGAATGCAGCGCTTGCGCCAGTTTCTGAATGCCCGGGTCCTGAATATTGTCCGGACGCGCCACCAGATATTCGACGTACAGATCGCTGCCTTTTTCCACCAGCAACGCTTTATCGGTGTCGATACCGGCCTCCAGCGCATAGTTGGCAAAGATAAAGGCGAGGTCGACCTGCTTCACCGCCCGCGCCAGCATGGCGCCCTCCAGTTCGCGGATTTTAAAGTGATGCGGGTTGCTGGTGATGTCCTTCGTTGCCGATTGCGGATTGTGCGGATCCTTGAGGGTAATCAGCCCGGCGTTGCTTAACATCACCAGCGCGCGTCCGGTGTTCACCGGATCGTTAGGAATGGCGATCGTCGCCCCGTCCGGCACCGCGGTGAGACTCGTGTATTTGCTGGAGTAGGCGCCGAAAGGTTCGATATGCACCCCGACCACCGGAATAAGGTTGGTATGCCGGGTCTGGTTGTAGTTATCGAGAAACGGACGGTACTGGTAGTAGTTAGCGTCGAGGTGTTTCTCCGCCAGCTGCTGATTGGGCTGTATAAAATCGTTAAATACTTTGATCTGTAAATCGACGCCTTCCTTTGCCAACACGGGCTTCACAAACTCCAGGATTTCCGCATGCGGTACCGGCGTGGCGCCGACGATCAGCGTCTCGTTAGCCATTGCTGTGGTGGAGAAGAAGGCCAGAAGTCCGGCGGCGATAATGGATTTTTTCATGATAATGATTCCTGAAACCTGGAAAGGTAAGTTATTTGCGGCTGACGTAGCGCACCAGGCGGTCGCCGCTCATTTGCAGAAGCTGTACCAGCGCAATCAGCATCAGGACGGTGACCACCATCACGTCAGTCTGAAAGCGCTGATAACCAAAACGAATGGCCAGATCGCCCAGCCCACCGCCGCCAATCACCCCCGCCATCGAGGTGTAGTCGACCAGCAAAATGGCCGTCACGGTCACAGCGGCGATCAGCCCGGCCCGCGACTCCGGTAACAGCGTGTGCCAGATAAGCTGCCAGGTGCTGCCGCCCATCGACCAGCTGGCCTCCACCAGGCCGTGCTCCACCTCGCGCAGAGCGGTTTCCACCAGCCGGGCGAAGAACGGGGCGCAGCCGGCGACCAGCGGCGGAATGGTTCCTTCCACCCCCAGCGAGGTGCCGGACAGCAACGTGGTCAACGGGATCATGACAATGAGTAAAATGATGAACGGCAGGGAGCGCAGCACGTTGACGCACAATGACAACAGGCGGTAAAGACGCGGGGCGTACAGCAAACGCGGCTCGCCGGTGAGATAGAGTACGATCCCCAGCGGAAGGCCCAGCAGCACGGTCCAGCCCAGCGACCAGGCCAGCATGGTGAGGGTATCGAGGGCGGCCTGGGCCACATCGCTCCAGTCGATTTGTGCGAAAAATGCCAGCAGACTCGTCATATCAGTTCCAGTCATGTCGTTGCGGACGAATACCATTCAGTACCCAGTTTCCGAGCAGCTGATACTTCCAGCGTACCGGGTCGTGCAGGGTGTGCACCCGGGCATTGCGCCAGTGGCGGTCGAGGTTGAGCGACTCACCGGTAGCCCGCGTGCCCCCCAGCTCAAACAGGCGGCTGGCGGCCTCCAGCGCCACTTCAGTGGTCCAGATTTTGGCGCGGGCGACGGCCAGCGATGCCTCGGCGACATGTTCCTCACTGAGGTCATTTTTATAGCGGTCGAGCACCCGTCCGGCCCGCTCCAGCAGTGCGTCGGCAGCGGCAAGACGGCTATCCAGCTGACCGATATGGTAGATAGTCAGCGGGTCGTCACTGGCTCGCGCCACACCGGCGTCGATCCACGGTCGGGCGCTGTTGCGCACGAACGCCACGGTATCGTCCAGCGCCGCGCGGGCGATACCGGCGTCTATCGCCGCGGTGGTCAACTGGGCGAAGGGGCCGGCAAGGGTCGGGCTGGCGTAGGACTTCCACGTTGGGAAAAGGTGGAAGGGATTGACCGGAAGATTATCGGCCAGTACGGTGCCGCTGGCGGTAGTTCGCTGACCGAGGCACGCCCAGTCATCGACCACCGTCAGCCCCGGGCTGTTCTGTGGCACAAAGGCGAGCTGGGCGCGATCGTCAGCATCCAGCGCCAGAATGCCAATCCAGTGGGCATACAGTGATCCGGTGCAATAGCCTTTACGGCCAGTGATCCGCAGCCCCTCGGCGCCTTGCACGATACGGGTACGAATATCGAGGACCGTTTTCCCCCCGGTTTCCGACAGGGCATTGGCGAAGCGATAGCCTTGCAGTACCTGGGCGAAAAAGAACGCCTGCTGGTCGTCGCTGCCCTGCAGACGAATATCTTCCAGCAGGCAATAGTGGTTCTGGGGAATCTGACCTAACGATGGATCGGCCGCGGAAAGAATGGCAATGACCTGCGCCAGGGTCGCGGCCGAGACCTCGGCGCCGCCAAAGCGGCGCGGCACCGTAATACCCCACAGCCCGCTGTTGGAGTAGGTGTTGACGATCTCCACCGGGACGATACCCGTGCGGTCGCGCTCGGCGGCGCCGGGTTTGAGCACGGCGGCAATCTCATCGGCGATGGCGAGGGCTTCCGCATCGCTGGCAATAATATGCGCCTGCGGCGAGGACTGGGTGTAAGGCAGAGCGGGTGAACTGGCTGACATCATCTTCTCTCTTATTCAGTGAATAGCTTATGCGTAAATTGGATAAATAAATTATTCATAATGCCCATGGGTTATATGTATGAGTAAGCAAAACACGTGCCAGCGAGAGAGGAAGGCAGGTTGGCGATATTTAGCGGGGTGGCTATGTCTGCTGACGGAGCGGACTGCTGCAAATGCAGCGCGCTTTTGCGCTGCCTGTTGCAAAGGCGACAGTTAGGGAAAAGCGACCTCCGGACAGAGGGAAGACTGCCCGGCGGTGAGTGTGGCGAGTTCTCAGCGATCCTTCGCCGTAGGGGGAAGCAGTGAGGGGGCGGTCGCGGTTAGCGGCTGCCAGAGCCGCTCGGGGTCACGAAACCCCGCTTCGACGAGGGCATAAAAGCGGCTGGCATGGAGACCATCGACGAAGGCATGGTTAAATCGCCCGGCCACCGGGATCACGCCGTTCTGCAGTTTCCCCCAGGTGAGCGCAGGAACCGCGGCGCCCACCGCGTATTCCGCATGGGTCATCGAGGTAAAGTGGAGCCACGGCAGACAGCTGGCGCAGATAAAATGTTCGCCATCGACGATGAGCGGCGCCGGCGATGTCTCTCTTGCCGCGACGATCTTCGGCGTTGCCGCGGCGCTGAAGGCGGTAAACTCGGCAGCGTTGTCGCACCATACCTGGCGGAAGCCCTCCTCGACGGTCATCACCGGCGTCATGACCGCCAGGCTGTGATATTCAATCACCTCGCCATCGCGCACACGCTGTCGGAGCTGCGGCACCCCGTTGGCCGCGCGCAGCAGGGCATAGAGCGCGAGCTGAAAAAATGAGACCCGCCGGTCCTTCGCACATTCATACAGGCGCTGCGCCTCTATCGGAACGCAGAGATTAAAGCTGGGGTTGGCAAATTGTCGGTAAAAGGTGAAATGGTCCCGGCGGGGCCAGGCCGCGGTGTCGATGATCCGGTAACGTGCCATGGATGCCTCCTTATAGCTGGCGGTCTACTGACTATGCGACGATTTCAATCAGGTTGCCATCGGGATCGGCGATCACCGCCTCATAATAGCCGTCGCCGGTGGTGCGCGGGGGTGAAACCAGTATTCCCGCCGCTCCGGCGCGTTGGGCAAGGGCATCGACCTGTTCTGCGCCGCCCACCGAGAGGGCCAGATGCGCCCAGCCGGTATGGTTATTATCCGCGCTGGCCTGCTGCAGGCCAGGCTTGGTCATCAGCTCGATCACTACTTCGTCGTCGATGGTGACAAAATAGGAGGCAAATCCGGGGTTGGTCTGGCTGAGGTATTTTTCATTGATACTGGCGGCAAAGAACTCGACCCAGAAGCGGGCCTGAGCCTCAAGCTGTTGGGTCCACAGAGCGAAATGGGCAATTTTCATGGTAAACCTCCGGGCAGGAACATTGACAATCACAGCAGGGCAGACGATCATGCTTACTGTTGCTCGTTTATGATTATTTAAGGAGTTGCTTTGCTCGATTATGCTGCTTTTCCCCAACAGCGACAAGCGCTGATTTGCCAGATCCTGCAGGAAAACGGCAGGGTGGTGTGTGCGGATCTGGCGGCGCGTCTTCAGGTGTCTGAGCATACTATCCGCCGCGATCTGCATGAGCTTAGCCGCGAAGGCGTCTGTAAAAAAGTCTACGGCGGGGCGGTGTTGAGCCTGCCGGAAGCGGGAGACTACAGTGAACGGAAAGATAAAAACCGAGCAACAAAACTCAGGATCGCGCAGCAGTGCGCCCGGCTGGTGAAACCCGGCGGCACTATTTTCATTGATACCGGCACCACCAATCTGGCGATGGCCGAGGCGCTGCCCGCCGAGCTGGCGCTGACGGTGGTGACGAACTCTCCGGAGATCGCCGCGGTGCTGGTGAAAAAGCCGCTCTACGACGTGGTGATGCTCGGCGGCCAGGTACAGCGGGCAAGCGGGGGCTGCGTTGGGGCCGCGGCGGTGGCTCAGGTGCAGGGGATGTTATTCGACCAGGGGTTTATCGGCGGCTGCGCCATGGCGCCAGAGTCAGGCCTGACCGGCTTTGACTATGCCGACTGCGAGTTTAAGAAAGCGGTGATTAAGCAGTGCAGCGAAATTATCATCGGCCTGACCTCGGATAAAATTCCGGCGGTGGCGCGGTTCGTGGTGGCCGCGAGCAGCGATATCGATGTGCTGGTGGTGGAGGAGAATATTAGTCGCGAATATCGCGTTGCCTTTCAGCAACACGATATCCGTATCCATACCGTGTAGCCGCTAGCGGGTGAGGGAGGTGGCGATAAGCCGCAGGCCCAGCGCCCCCAGCACCGTCGCGGTGGCGATATCGATTCGGCGCTTCAACCGCAGGTAGACCCGACGCGGGCGATCGGCGGAGAGCACCAGCGCCACCAGCGAATACCAGCTGACGTCAATCAGAAAACTCATCAGCGGCACGATGTAATAGAACGCGGTGGGGATCTGCGTCGGCAGCAGGGCGGTAAAAATCGAGGCAAACACCAGCGCGGTTTTGGGATTGCTCAGCTGGGTATACAGCCCGTCGCGGAAGGTTTTCAGCAACGAACGGTTGCCGGCCATACCGCTGGCGGAAAAATCCATCGGCTGCGCCGAACCGCGGAAAATCTTATAGCCCAGCCATAACAGGTAAAGCCCGCCCGCTACTTTCAAGCCAATAAACAGCTCTGGCACCGCGGTGAGCACCTTCTGCAGGCCCAGCATCGCCATAATAGAAAAAATGGCGGCGCCGGCGCCGGTGCCGAGGGCGGTCACCAGACCATGCAGGCGCGAGCGGGCGACCGCATTGCGCGCGACAAAAATAAAGCTCGGGCCGGGACTGATCACGCCCATGATCAGCACCGCGGCAATGGCCATCAGGCTGGATAAGAACATAGCAACTCCTGGTGTGTTCGCCGCCGTCAGGCGGTCGGCAACGTGGGGACGGTACGAGCAGACAGAGTAGCAAACTGGCTCAGGAAAGCACGTGAAAACCCTGTGGAATAGGCGAGGCTGAATGGGCATCCGCGGCGCGCGTTTTCTGCGCAACTGTTTGAATAACGATTCCCATTCTTGTCAGCAATGGTAAACTGAATAACTGTGATCTTTGTCATACCGTAATAACTACAGAGAAGAGACACTGCTATGCAACATATCATTGAGGGCTTCCTCAACTTCCAGAAAGAGATCTTCCCCCAGCGTAAAGAGCTCTTCCGCAGCCTGGCTTCCAGCCAGAATCCCAAAGCGCTTTTCATCTCCTGCTCTGACAGCCGTCTGGTGCCGGAACTGGTTACCCAGCAGGAGCCGGGACAGCTCTTTGTTATTCGTAATGCCGGGAATATCGTGCCGTCTTTCGGGCCGGAGCCGGGCGGTGTATCCGCGACCATTGAGTATGCCGTGGTTGCGCTGGGCGTGACTGATATCGTGATCTGCGGCCACTCAAACTGCGGGGCGATGAAAGCGATCGCCACCTGCCAGTGCCTGGAGCCGATGCCGGCGGTGTCTCACTGGCTGCGCTACGCTGATGCTGCAAAAGCGGTGGTGGAAAAGAAAACCTGGGCCAGCGAAACCGATAAGGTCAACGGCATGGTGCAGGAAAACGTCATCGCTCAGCTGAACAACATCAAAACCCACCCGTCGGTGGCGGTCGGCCTGCGCGACCATACCCTGCGCCTGCACGGCTGGTTCTACGACATTGAAAGCGGCGAGATTCAGGCGCTGGATAAAAACACGAAATCCTTTGTTTCGCTGTCGGACAATCCGGACGTCTTTTTCGAATAAAGCCGTTCCCAGGGCACGGAGGCCCTGTTCATCTCATCTCCTCACCCCTACCACTCCACGCAAATTTTGCCGAAATGGGCGCCGCTTTGCAGATAGCGGAAGGCGTCTGGTAAGGCCGCAAAATCAAACACTTTATCGATGACCGGCCGCGACGCCTGCAGGTTCAGCGCGTTGACGTAGTCCTGTTGTTGCCGGCGATGACCCACCACCAGCCCCTGCAACCGGGCCTGTTTACTCATCAGCAGATGGGTGGGCACATGACCTTCGAAGCCAGTCAGGACGCCGATGAGGGCGATGTGTCCGCCAACACGGACGGCTTCGAACGACTGGCTCAGGGTGCCCGGTCCGCCGAGCTCGAGGATAATATCGGCCCCGCGATGACCGGTGATGTCCTGCACCGTAGCACCCCACGCCGGGGTGGTGCGGTAATTGATGAGATGGTCAGCCCCCAGGGCGCGTGCGCGGGCGAGTTTTTCATCTGATGAGGAGGTGACGATGACCTGCGCGCCCATGCTTTTCGCCAGCTGCAGGGCGGTTATCGACACGCCGCCGGTGCCGAGCGTCAGCACCGTATCGCCCGCTTTTAGCCGCCCCTCCACCACCAGCGCGCGCCAGGCGGTGAGGCCGGAGGTGGTGATAGTCGCCGCTTCCCTGAAGCTCCATCCGTCAGGCGCATGGGTAAAATGGCTGGCCGGTCTGACCACATACTGGCAGGCAAACCCCTCGGCGCCGTCGCCCGGGGTCTGGCTGAAGTCCTTCACCTGCGGGCCAGGACGGCCATCCAGCCACTGCGGGAAAAAGCCAGCCACCACCCGGTCGCCTGGCTGAAACTCGCTGACTCCGGCGCCAACCGCTTCGACCACCCCCGCGCCGTCCGCCATCAGGATCCGCCGATCGGCGGTTGGAATCACCCCCGTCGCTACCAGCAAATCGTGATAATTCAGGGAGGTGGCGTGGAGCGCTACGCGGATCTCGCCTGCCGCCGGCGCGCCGGGGTCGGCAAGATCGACAAGCTGCAGATTGTCCAGTGAACCGGGTTTGTTGACGATCCAGGCTTTCATCATCGGGTTCTCTTTTCCGGGGGATGCGGTAAGTATTGGCCCGGAATTGGCTGAACGCCACAGCGCGCCGCTCAGGAAATCACTGCCCGGAGAAAGAGGCGAAAAAAAAGCGCCGTTTTTGACGGCGCTTTTTTCATTGCGAAAGAACGAAGAGATTATTTGCTCAGCTCAGCCGTCATATGGACGCGATTATTAAACTGGGCGCTGGTGATTTTATAGGACGCACCCTGCTCAGCGGCCTGGGCGGCGATTTTGGCTTCAGCACGGTCCAGGGTGGAGGCGGTGGCGCTGACGCTCTGGGCGAAGCTAACGGAAGAGAACAGTGACAGTGCAGCAACAGCAACGAAATTTTTGATGAATTTCATGGTCGTATTCCTTAATCTGGTGTCTGATATAGGGCTTGTCGCCCTGATGTGATAAAGAATACGCGCAATACCTCGTGGTTAAAATCAAAACAATTTGCGAAACTCATTCAAATTATATGAATAAGTTTCGGCCGGTCGCGATGCGGCACGTCGTTGCCGGGCTGGCCGTACTCCTGGTCTATAGCAACTGTGATCGGCGCAGAGGTGGCTAAACGTGGCCTCCGCGGTCATAAAATGATGAAAATGGGTATGGCTGACGAGGCGAAAATTCATTTTGATCCGCTCCAGTCCGTTATAAACCCGCTTGCGATTAACCCCCAGCGCGTCCGCCATCTGATTAATTGACTGTCCGTCGACCACGCCACGAATCATCTGCATCTCCAGGTCATTAAGTGGGGCTCGCAGCCGGGAGGAGTGACTCTGACTCTGACGCTGATGGCGCGGCGCGAAAGGGCGGCTACGGTCTGCCAGCCGGCGCAGAAGGCGGCCGATCTCGTGAACGCTTTCCCGCTGGCTGACCCACAGGAGGGTATCCGCGTAAAAGGCGCGCCCGCGTCTCACATTGTTGGCGGAGGTAAATCCGACCACCAGACCGGGATAGCGCAGGGCTAATTCAGCAGCGGCCTGATAATCGTGATAGTTTTCCAGCGCTAAAATAATCACATCCATCCCGGCCAGATCGGGCAGATGGCTGAGCGGCAGTGAATGAATAATATTCAGACCGGGCAGGGTTTCCTGAATATCTCTGAAACACTGGGCGATGCCGATATTAAAATAAATATTATTGCTGTGAATTAAAATATTCAAAGAATAAACCCTGTTGCAAGCGATCTAAACGGCGTGGAGAGGAGATTAGTTGCGAACCAGGAGCTTATTCATATCAGCAGGCGAGTTGTTTATATAATTCATCATACCCGGCGGTTTGAAGGAATAAATTTCGGCTACGCAAACAGGATTAATATAATACCCTGCGCATTTAACGCGGACAATTAACGTGCTTTCGACCCCCGCCTGGTTTAAGCGAGATTTTAGGGTCTGGATAACCTGCCATAATCGCTGCGCGGACGGACGGAGATTATTTTTTTCCCAGACGTTAATCATTAACTCTTCATCGCTGACCAGACGTTCTCTGCCATGTGCAAGCAAATACTCCAGTAAACAAGCCATGGTGCTGCGCAGCTGAACCTGCGTTCGCGTCCCACGTAACGCGATAATTTCCCGATGATGCAGGCAGTAGAAAATATTATCCGCTAACTTATAGCCAAGTAGTTTATAGCCTGTAGTCATCCACCACTCCCTGACAAATCCCCGTATTGCCGGTGCAGAGTACCCGCCTGCGGCGGTCTGACCAAGTGAATTTTATTAGCTAGAATAATCAAAACAATTAACCACATTAGCATACATAACTAGAATAAAAATCTGATAATATTGCCCTCTTCTGTTGGATTGTGTGGTATAGGAAAAGTCTTAATCAAGCGGCGGCCGAAGTTAAACGGTTGAAAATATAGGTGGCGAAATCAAAAAATCGCACTTACATTGATCTAGATCAATTTAATACCTTTCAGGTGGCAATCACCATTTACATAGCAAAACAAAGATTGAAATAACTACGTTTAAGCGGTGATAAGCTGATTCTGAACTTATGGAATTACCCAGGGAACTGTTCATTACTTTCAGGAGCGTTTTTATGGTCATTGCAACTCGTAAGCCTCTGTGCAACAAACGCTGGTCCGCCAGCCCGGCCTCTCAGGATCTTCAGTTGACCCAGCTGCGTCACCCATGGGTCGCCACCAAAGCCAGCTGCAAAAGTAAAAAAGGCTGGAAGAGCCGCGGTTAACGGCTAGTCCACTTCCCCAGACACCACGCCCCGGTCGCGTTAATGTCACGACCGGGGTTTCGCTGTGATCGGTGTTCGCCGCGAAGGTCACACCGGGCGCAGGCAGTAGCCTGAGGCGGTATTCTCCACGCGGGCGAAACCCGGCAGGCCAAGATGCATACCGGCGATGAGCAACCGTTCGCGGGCGGCCTGGCGCAGCAGACTTTCCCGTGTATGCCGGGCCTGGTCAGGATCGACGTCAAATGCCACCGACACCTCTGGCCGGGCGCTCTGGATCGAGGGAAAGTGGACGATATCCCCCCATATTAGCAGCGACGTTCCGCCCGCCTCAAGGCGATATCCGGTATGCCCTGGCGTATGCCCGGGCAGGGGACATGGCCGGATCCCGGCTACCCGCTCGTCTTCATCAATATCACGAATTTGCGTCGCGCAGATCGCCATTATGCGGCGGACGAGCAGCACGTTACGTTGTCCACGATCGCTGGCGTTGTCCAGTGTCGATGGCGCCAGCCAGTAAGCGCTTTCCCGCGAGGGTAGGAACACCATGGCGTTGGGATAAGCCGGTGTACCGGCGGCAGTCAGCAGGCCGCCGATATGGTCCGGGTGCGCGTGGGTGAGAAGGATGGTGTCAATTTCCTCAGGGCGCACGCCGAGCAGCGCCAGATTGGCTATAAGCGCGCCGCCGACGCCGTTGGCCCCGCCGGTGCCGGTATCCACTAGCACCGTGTGCCCGCGTCTGCGGATCAGGTAAGCGCCGATCTCGATGGCCTCTGGCGAGGTTAACCCGGCCTGGCGCTGCAGACGCGCCGCCTCTTCAGGGGCGATCCCCGCGAGTAGCGTCAGCGGCGCTGTCATCTGACCATCACTGATGGCGCTTATCGTCAGGTCGCCTGCTGTCAGGGTATAAAAGGGAGCTGGTGTCATGTTGACCTCACGCTTGCTCCGCCGGGTGACGCAACCTGGCGGTAATGGGCTGATAGATAAAGACCGCGGCAGAGGTGACCCGGTGATGCAGGTCGTCACGCGGGACGATGGCGGCATAGCGGGTATGCCGGGTGGCCAGACCCCCGGGCTGCAGGACGATCGGCGCAGCGACGGGCAGGGCTTCCGCGGTATCGCTCAGCAGCAGCACCTCGTCAGGAGCCACCTCCCGCAGCGCGTGAGTCGTGAGATAGAGGTGGCGATGCCAGTCGGCGATCGCCGATTGCCAGCGGGCAAAATGACCCCCACCATTGCGGCGATAGGCGTCGCTGTCGAGGACGGCGGCATCGCGGATATCGTGTAGGGCCAGGTAGCGAGGGCAGCCCTCGCTGAACGCGCAGAAGCGCTGGGAGGCATGAAAACCGGGCACCGAGACCAGCGCCGGCAATTTTTCCCGATTGTAAAAGGTATTCCACGCCGCTTCGCTTTGCGGGTCGGTGTAGGCGCATTCGACGACATAGAGCATAGTGACCTCGAGAGACAGATGATTCAGCGCATAACGCGCTTTAGTGAGTTTTCTTCATCCTATCCGGCAATAATGGCGCTGAAAAACGATGTTTATTCATCACTCAGTGATATTATGTCACTGACTTTCAATGGGCCCGCACAAGGAGCATTGGCTATGCGTCGTAAAATCCCCAGCAGCGCTGCGCTACTGGCCTTTGAGGCCGCCGCCCGCCACGGCAACTTTGCCCGCGCGGCGGCGGAGCTCGCGTTAACAGAAGGGGCCATCAGCCGGCAGATCGCCCGTCTGGAAGCGCTCCTCGACAGCAAACTCTTTGACAGGATCGGGAGCCGGGTACGGCTCAATCCGGCTGGCGCCCGCTATGCCAGACAGGTCCGCGAGATCCTCAGCAGGCTGGAGCGGGAAACCCACGACGTCAGCGGGATGCCCGCCGATGGCCGCAGTCTCGAGATCGCCGTGCTCCCCACCTTCGCCAGCCGCTGGCTCATCCCCCGGCTCGGGCAGTTCACGGCGCAGCATCCGCATATCGTGGTCAATATCGCCGCCCGCAGCGACCCCTTTATTCTGCCGGGTAGCGGATTTGATGCGGCCATCCATTTTGATCACCCGGCGTGGACCGGAATGGATGTGACGTTTTTGTTTGCGGAATATCTGCTGCCGGTCTGTCATGCCGCGCTGCTGACGGATGACGATCTCCCGGGGCTGCTGAACCGGCTGCCGCGCATTCATCGGCGGCAAAACCCGGACGCCTGGCTGCACTATGCCCGCGAGTGCGGTCTGGCGCTGGATAACCCGGCGCAGGGGCCGCGCTATGATCTGCATGAGATGGCAATCGCTGCGGTACTCAGCCAGCAGGGCGTGGCCCTGGTGCCGAAGATGTATGTGGAGAGCGAACTGCGCAGCGGGACGCTGGTCGCCCCATGGCCGGGCTTGCCGACGCTGGCCAAGCGCTTTTGCCTGATCAAACCCGGCGGCGGCGAGGGGGAGCCGGCGCTGCAGGTGTTTGAGCGCTGGCTGCAGACGACGATTGCGGCAGGTTAACTTATGGCGGGCCTGGGGGGGCACTGCGCCGCCCGCTGGCGGGCATATTTGCCCGGCGATATCCCGGCATATCGGGTAAAGGCCACGCTGAACGCGCTGGTCGAGCCATAGCCGAGGCGCTCGGCGATATCCGTTATGCTGATGCCCGTCTCGCCCAGCCACTGCATGGCCAGGGTCATGCGCCAGCTCAACAAATAGCCCATCGGGGTCATTCCGGTCAGGCCGGTAAAGCGTTCAAACAACGTCGAGCGAGACAGCGCGCAGTCGGCGGCCAGGGCGTTGACGGTCCAGCGTCTGGCGGGGGCCTGATGCAGCAGGCGGATTGCCTGGGCGACCCGCGGGTCGCTCAGGCCGCGCATCAGACCGGGGGTGGCGAGCGTTCCGCAGGATCGGATGGCCTCGATAAACAGCAGCTCAACCATCCGCGCCAGAACGAAAGATTTGCCTGCGCGATCCGCCTGGGCTTCCTCTTTCAGCAGCCCGACAAAGGTGGCCAGCCGCGGCTGGTCGCGAACCACCACTAAGGCGGGCAGCAGGGAGGTTAGCAGGCTGGCGTTATCCGAATCGGCAACGCAGTGGCCAATCAGCGCCTGCATCTCCGCTGGCTGGTCGAGAGCTCCCAGGCGAAAGTGTTCCGCCGCCAGTTTCACCGGGGTGGTCTCCAGCGCCGGTGAAGGCGGCGGGGTCAGGCTGGTTAACGCGAAGCGGTACGCCGCCGGGATCAACATAAAATCCCCGGCGCGCAGGATCTGCGGCGCATGCTGGTCTATTTCCAGCCGACAGCCGCCTTCCAGTACCACGCCGTAGAACGACATTCCCTGGTCTGAACGTTTAACGCGCCATTCTCCCGCCCCCTCAATGGTTTTGGTCAGCACCGCTCTGAGATTGAGCATCGCTATGATTTCCGCCAGCGGGTCGCTCATTTCCGGACTCCTGCTAAAGAATAATGGATTATTGACCCTATATCGTCCGGAGCGGGCTGTCTATGATGAAAAGGAAGAAACCAATCGGAGACAGAGATATGCAAACGATTATGATCACCGGCTGTTCATCGGGTTTTGGTCTGGAGACGGCGCGTTATTTTCTTGAACAGGGCTGGAAGGTTATCGCCACGATGCGGGTTCCGCGAGAGGATCTGTTGCCGGCCAGCGACCGTCTGCGGCTGGTGCGTCTTGACGTCACCTCAGCGCAGAGTATCGCCGAGGCGATTGCCGAGGCCGGAGAGATTGACGTTCTGGTCAATAACGCCGGAGTGGGGATGCTCAATGCCCTGGAGGGGGCGTCGCACGAGGCGATAGCGAACCTGTTTGCCACCAACACGCTTGGGACTATCGCCATGACCCAGGCGGTACTTCCCCGGTTCAGAGCGCGCCGTAGCGGGACGATCGTTAATATCACCTCGGCGGTCACCCTGCAGCCGATGCCCCTGCTGGCGGTCTATACCGCGAGTAAAGCGGCGGTGAATGCCTTCACGGAGTCGCTGGCGCTGGAGCTGCGGCCCTTTAATATTCGCGTCGGTTTGATCCTGCCGGGACGCGCTCCCCAGACCCGCTTCGGGGAAAACGCGCGTCGAACGATGGGCCAGCTCCCGGAGAGCTATGCGCCGCTCGGCCAGCAGATCCTCGACAGCATCCAGGATAACGCCAGCGTGACGCAGGCTGTCGATGTGGCTCAGGCCGTCTGGCGGATGGTGAACGATCCTCAAGCCCCTTCGCGGTTGCCGGCAGGGGAGGATGCCCTGGCGATGGCGCAGGCTATTCATAGTCGCGAATAATCGGGTTTCGCTTTGTCGCTGGCAGGGTTCGATGACGTTCAGGCTGGAAGCGCAGAAGGCGTGCGTTTTCCGGTCACGATGCAGCAGGCTAATGTTGAGAGGGAATGATACGAAACGAGATTGGTGCGTCTGAATGGACTCGAACCATCGACCCCCACCATGTCAAGGTGGTGCTCTAACCAACTGAGCTACAGACGCATTATGGTGCGTTTAATTGGACTCGAACCAACGACCCCCACCATGTCAAGGTGGTGCTCTAACCAACTGA
>NZ_JBEAFZ010000013.1:0-42603 GCF_040062415.1 Klebsiella sp. GG_Kp173 | reverse complement strand
AATTTTAATCAGCGAGTCAGCTTGGGAAGAAATGACCTGCTTATTCGCACCTTCCTTAGCGAAATGGCATAGTTATTCAGGCGATAAAGCATGGCGTATGTGAATCATCTACTGACGTTTATTGAGAGTAATCCGGCGCTGGCGGTGGGATTTAACCTTATTCTGCTGCTGCTCTCCGGCATATTTGCCCACCTTTTATGCAAGTTCTTGCTGATTAAAGTGGTGCGTAAGGTCTTCTTTGGTAGCCATAAACAGGACGTGCCGCTGGAGAAGGATCGACGCATCGCCGAAAAGCTGTCCAATTTCATTCCGGTTATTATCGTCTATTACGTTCTGCAGTTTATGCCGGCGATGCCGGCATCGCTGGTGACGGCGATTAATACCGTCTGCGGGATCTTGTTTTTTATTTTTATGTCGGTGTTTTTCAACGAGATGCTGGATATTGTCAACAGCTCTTATCTGCGAAAAACCAAACGTAAAAATCATTCCATTAAGGGCTATATCCAGATAGGCAAAATCTTAGTTCACATCCTGGCGGCGATTATGATCCTCGCCGTGATGTCGAATAAATCGCCGATTATTATTATCTCCAGTTTGGGGGCGGTGGCGGCGGTGCTGATGATCGTGTTCCAGCATACCCTGCTGTCGCTGGTGGCGAACGTTCAGCTGTCGTCCAACGACGTGCTCCAGTTGGGGGACTGGATTGAAATGCCTGACAAGAACCTCAGCGGCGAGGTGACGGATATCGCGCTGCACACCATTACCATCCGCAACTGGGACAATACCATCTCCCGTATTCCCACCAAGAATTTCCTCACCGAGACCTATACCAACTGGCAGGCGATGTTCTCCTCCGGGGCGCGGCGGATCATGCGCAGTATCGCCATCGATCAGCACTCGGTGCGTTTTCTCGACCAGGAGATGCTCTCCTCGATGCTGGCCATCCGCGGGGTGAATGAGCCTTTGACCACGCTGCTTGACGGCCGGGATCCCGGCGGCGTGGCGGACCGCTGGTTTGTCGATAACGGCCTGACCAACCTGACTCTGTTTCGCCACTACCTGATGCACTATCTCGCCGAGCGGCCGGATATTATTAAGGAAATGTACATTGTGGCGAGAACGCTGAAACCGTCGCCGTCGGGTATCCCACTGGAGATTTACTGCTTCACCTCCTCGACGCTGTGGAAAGACTACGAAAACACCCAGTCGGCGATATTTGAGTACATTACCGCGGTGGCCGGGCAGTTCTCCCTGCGCCTCTATCAGTATCCCGCCGGGCACGATTTCTGGCGTCTCTCCCAGGAGCACGCCGCCCGGGCTGGCCTGCCGCCGTCGGCCGAAGGCTAAGCGCTGATCTGCTGGCGCCAGAGGGCAATCTCCTCTTCCAGCCAGGCGATGAACCGGGCGATTTCCGGCCGGTTCTCTGCCTGCGGGGAGACGGTCAGCCAGTAGTGCCAGGGGTAGGGGACGGTGACGGCGGTGAGCTGCACCAGCTCGCCGCGGGCTATGGCTCCCGCCACCAGCGAGCGCCGCTCCAGCGCCACGCCGGCCCCCAGGCGAACCGCCTCCAGCACCAGGTTGGAGTCGTTCAGGCGCAAGCCCGCGGGGACAATGGTCTTTTCCAGCCCCGCCTGGCTGCACCAGGCGTGCCACGACTCCATGGAAAAAACGATATCGCTGGCGGCGATCGCCTGCGGGGTGGTCGGCAGGTCGCCGCCGCGATAGTGCGGCGCGGCCACCACCAGCTGTTCATCGGCAAACAGATGCCGGCTTTCCATCCCCTCCCAGTCGCCTTGCCCCATGCGAATGGCCAAATCGATACCCTCCTGCTGCAGGTTGACTACCGCCAGGCTGGTCAGCAGGCGCACCGCGATCTGCGGATGTCGCGCCTGAAAGCGCGCCAGCCGCGGCAGCAGCCAGTGGCAGCCAAAGGAGGGGAGGGTCGCCAGGGTCAGTTCCATGGTGCGGGGTTTGATCTGCACCATCCGCGTGGCGTCGGCGATGTGCTGTAACGCCTCGCGGATTTGCAGGGCATAGAGCCGCCCCTCTTCCGTGATGCGCACCCCGCGGCCGTGGCGGACAAACAGTGAGACGCCGACCAGGGCTTCCAGCTGTTTGATGTGCTGGCTGACCGCCGAATGGGTCACGCTCATTTCGTGGGCGGCCTGCGTCACGCTGCCGAGGCGCGCCACCGCCTCAAAGCTGCGCAGGCTGGCGACAGGGGGAAAATCTGCCATGGTGATCTCTCAGTCAGTGAGTCGATACGTTAACGTTACTACCGGGTTAGCGGGTTTTATAGCCGCCGTGAACAGGCTGTCGAGGGGATGCAGGCTGTCTCAGTCGGTATAGCACAGGGGAGACCGGCGAACTACCCCGTGGCGCCAGTTTGTTAGTTTTCCTAACCATTGCGGTAAGCATCCCCTGATATTCGCGGGGCGGGTTTTCCAGTAAGGTAAGCCAGCAACCCCTTTATCGCAGGCAGGAGTGACGATGAAACTCATTGGTATGATGGATTCACCTTATGTAAGACGCGTGGCGGTTTCTCTGGCGCTCTATGGCGTGGAATTTGAGAGCCTGCCGCTATCGGTCTTTAGCGGCTTTGACGAATTCTCCCGTATTAATCCGGTGGTCAAGGCGCCGACGGTGATTCTTGATAACGGGACGCAGCTGATGGACTCCACGCTGATCCTCCATTATTTCGAAACGGCCAACCCCGCCGGGCGTCGGCTGCTTCCCGCTCATCCCGAGGCGCTGGCCCACGACCTGCACCTGCTGGGGGTGATCCTCGCCGCCAGTGAAAAAGCGGTCCAGCATGTTTATGAGCACCGTCTGCGGCCGGAAGAGAAGCAGCATCAGCCGTGGATAGCCCGGGTGACCGGCCAGCTGCTCGCCGCCTGTCGGGAATGGGACGCCCGGCTGGCAGACCGCGCTGTCGCCGCGCATCCGGACCAGGTGATGGTCACCAGCACGGTGGTCTGGTCCTTTATCCAGTTGATGATCCCGGCGGTGGTGCCGGCAGCGGAGTTTGCGCATATTCGCGTGCTGGCGCAGAAGGGGGAGGCGCTGCCGGCGTTTCAACAGTATCCTCTGGCTTAACGGCGGGGATGGAGAGGGGCGCCGCAGCGTGGCGCCCTGAAGCAGGAAAGGATCACCAGCAGACAAACCCGCCGTCGACCACCAGGTCTACGCCGGTGCAGAACGAGGCGGCGTCGCTGGCGAGGAACAGCGCCGGGCCGGCCATCTCTTCCACCTTCGCCATCCGCTGCATCGGCGTCTGGCTTTCAAACTCGCGGGTTTGGTGCACCATCTCCGGGCGGGTATTCATCGGCGTGGCGGTATATCCCGGGCTGATGGAATTGACGCGGATCCCTTTGGCCACCCACTCCATCGCCAGGCTTTTCGACAGATGGATCACGCCGGCTTTGGAGCAGTTGTAATGCGCCTGTTCGAGGCCGCGGTTAACGATAATCCCCGACATCGAGGCGATGTTGATAATCGACCCGCCGCCGGACTCCAGCATCAGCTCCGCTTCCGCTTTGCAGGAATTCCACACCCCGGTGAGATTGATATCGATCACCCGCTGCCATTGCTCGCTCTCCATCTCCAGCGCCGGATTGGCGTTGGCGATCCCGGCGGCGTTAACGGCGATGTCGAGGCGGCCAAAGCGGCTTTTGGCCAGCGCGACGGCGGCGCGCAGGTCGGCCAGCTGGCGGACATCGCCGGTGTAAGCGCAGGCCTGGCCACCAATGGATTCAATATGACTGACCGTTTCCGCCAGCCCGCCGTCGTCGCGAAGATCAAAACAGACCACCCGCGCGCCGGCGCTGGCGAGACTGCAGGCGATGGTCTGGCCAATGCCGCTGCCGGCGCCGGTGACAAAGGCGACGCGATCCCGCAGGCTAAACAGCTGTTGTGCAAAGTCTTTACCGATCATAATGATTATTCTCTTCAATATAGTGTCGAACATCGGGAGCCAGGCTTCCCGGTTGGCGGCGCGCCGCGCCTTAACCGGCTACCGTGCTCAGGACATAATCAAACCGCCATCGATGTTAATGGTCTGTCCGGTGAGATAGCGGGCGTCGTCGGAGGCGAGAAACGCCACCAGCCCGGCGACGTCTTCCGGCTTGCCGGCGCGCTTCATCGGAATGCCTTCGACCCACTCCGCCATGAGCTCGCCTTTGCCGTAGCGCTTCTGCTCGGTGCTGAGAATTTCGCCCCACACGCGGTCGTTGTAATCCCACATTTCGCTTTCAATAATGCCCGGGCAGAAGGCGTTGACGGTGATATTCCACGGCGCCAGCTCATGAGCCAGGCTTTGGGTAATGCCGATCACGCCCATCTTGCTGGCGGCATAGTGCGGGGTATAGATGAAGCCCTGGCGCCCCTGACCGGATGAGGTGTTGATCAGGCTGCCGTGATTCTGTTTCACCATATATTTGGCCGCCTCGCGGCAGCACAGCCAGACGCCGGTGGTGTTGACCGCCAGCACTTTCTCGAAATCGGATTTTGGCATCCGATCGTAGTAATCAATGGTGATCACCCCGGCGTTCTGAATGGAGACGTCAATGGTGCCGAAGCGGGCGGCGGCCTGCTCATACAGCCCCTGCACCTGGGCTTCGTCGGTGACATCGACCTGCAGCGATAAAATGTCCGCCTGATAGCGCTGACGCAGGGTTGCGGCGGTCTCATGAACGCGCTCGGCGTTGGAAACCATCACCAGGTTCGCGCCGTCGCGGGCGAAGCGCTCGGCAATACCCGCGCCGATGCCGCGGCAGGCGCCGGTGATCACCACCGTTTTGTTCTGGAAATCTCGTTGCATATGTTGTTCCCTTTCGCTGAGCCGGGCACCAGGCCCGGCGGAAGATATGAATCGTTGCCGGTTAGCTGGAGGTGGCGCCGTTGGGGGGGATGGCGGCCAGTTTCTCCTCATGGCGGCGCATCAGGATGACCTTGCTCTGCAGCTTCTGCTGGAACTGGTCGACGACCACGGCGGTGACGATCACCACGCCTTTAATCACCATCTGCCAGAAGTCGCTGACGCCCATCATCACCATGCCGTCGGCAAGGAAGACGATCACGAAGGCGCCGATAATCGAGCCGGTTACCCGACCACGGCCGCCGGCCAGCGCAGTGCCGCCGAGCACGGTGGCGCCGATGGCATCCATCTCAAACATGTTGCCGGTCATCGGGTGCGCGGTTTGCAGCTGTGATGCGACGATCAGGCCGACAAAGGCCGCGCACAGGCCGGAGAAGGCATAGACGAATATTTTCGCTTTCACGATCGGCACGCCGGCGAGGCGAGCGGCGGACTCGTTGCCGCCGATGGCGTAGATGTAGCGGCCAAGCGGCGTTTTGGTGGTCAGCCAGTAGCCCAGCACCAGGAAGCCGATCATCAGCCAGATCGGCAGATAGACGCCGAGCAGGGTGCCGGAGCCGAGGGTGGCGAAACCGGTGTTGCCCAGCGCTTCCATGCCGTTGAGATTCGGGTAGGTGCTCCCGTCGTTAAACAGCAGCGCGGAGCCGCGGGCGACGTACATCATGCCTAAGGTGCAGATAAACGGCGCCACGCCGAAGCGGGTGATCACCGCGCCGTTGACCAGACCGACCAGCACACCGAAGATCGCCACGCAGAGGATCACCTCCGGGACATTAAAGAAGAGGATATCGCCGTTCCACAGCGGCAGGCCGTTGGTCAGCAGCGCACCCGCCACCATGCCGCAGATCCCCGCCACCGCGCCGACGGACAAATCAATGCCGCCGGTGAGAATGACCAGCGTCATGCCGATGGCCAGCAGGCCGGTGATCGCCACGTGCTGGGTCATGATCAGCAGGTTAGAGGCGGTCAGGAAGTTGGGTACCATCACGCTGAAGAATGCGATCACCATCAGGAGGGCGATAAAGGTGCGGGCCTTCAGCAGGTACATATAAATCATATATTTCTGGTTCATGATGGATTCCAGCCTGATTAATCTTGAGGAGTTGAAGCCGCGATTAACTGTTCGCGGGTCACCGCGTGACGCGGTAGATCGACGGTAATGCGGCCATCGGCCATCACCAGGATGCGGTCGGCCAGGGCCATCACCTCATCCAGTTCAGAAGATGAAAACATCACCGCCAGCCCCTGCTGGGCCATTTTGCCGATCAGGTGGTAGACGTCGGTTTTCGCACCGACGTCGATGCCGCGCGTCGGTTCGTCGAGGAACACCACCTGCGGCTGGGTCATCAGCGCTTTACCCAGCACCACTTTTTGTTGATTGCCGCCGCTCAGCGAGGTGATGGGCAAATTGGCGTCGCTGACCTTGATCGCCAGCTGCTGGATCATCGCTTTCACGCAGGTCTCTTCTTTTTGCGGATTCAACCAGCGCCAGGCGCGGCGAAAACCCTGTAGGCTGAAATCAGAGAGCGTCATGTTGGCCTGAATCGACATCATCTGCACCACGCCTTCGCCCTGGCGGTCCTCCGGCACCAGCGCCAGCCCTTTTTTCAGACGCTGCTGAAAGCGTGCTTTGCCGATGCTTTCGCCATTGAGGTGCACCTCGCCGCGCTGGCAGGGCATCAGGCCCACCAGGCCTTTAAACAGCTCGGTGCGCCCGGCGCCCAGCAGGCCGTAAATACCGATCACTTCGCCTTTGCTGAGGGTGAAGGTAACGTCATTAAGTTTGTAGCCGCCGCTAGGATGCAGCGCGGTCAGCCCCTTGACGTCAAGCACTGCGTCGCCTTTTGGCGCCGGTTGATAATCAAAGTGTTTTTTCTTATCGCCGACCATCTGCTCGATGATCCACGGCACGCTGGCGTCGCTGACGTGACGCTCGCTGATAAAGCGGCCGTCGCGGAAAATGGTGATGTGGTCGCCGATCTCCATCAGCTCTTCGAGGCGATGCGAGATATAGATAATGGTCACGCCGCGGCGCTTAAGCTGCGCGATCACCTTGAATAGCACTTTCACCTCAGACTGGCTCAGCGCCGAGGTGGGTTCGTCCATGATCAGCACCCGGGTGTCTTTCGACAGCGCGCGAGCAATCTCGACTAATTGCTGGTGGCCGATACCGAGTTCGCCCAGCGGGGTGTAGGGATCGACATCCAGCTCCAGTCGCTCCAGCAGCGATTTGGCCAGCGCGTACTGATATTTTTCGTTGATGCGTCCTTTCTGAAAGAATTCATTTGCCATGAAGATGTTGTCCATCACATTCATATTGGGAAATAAATTCAGTTCCTGGAAAATAATGCTGATGCCGAATTTCTCTGCCTGATGGGTAGAGTTTAAAGTCACCGCCTCGCCATCGAGAATAATTTGCCCGGAGGAGGGTGTTTCCACACCGGCAAGCATTTTCATCATGGTGGATTTACCCGCACCATTTTCTCCGATCAGCACGTTGACCTTATTTCGATAGACCCGGTAATTGACATTATCCAGGGCGGTCACGCCGGGATAGACGCGCGACAGGCCGCGAGTTTCGATAATCACTTCAGACTCAACGGGCTGGGGAGCGACGAGATCGTGCGGCGCCATATTATTGCCCCCCCGCGTGAACGATTTTCGCCGGGGTAATTTCCGGGAGGGTTGGCGGAATATCCCACGCCGAGAAGACGCCGTACACATCCACGCTGTCGCCGGTTTTGACGTTGGCTGTCTGAATCATTTTGACCGCCTGGCTGTTGATATTCTTGCTGTACTCGCCGAACAGCACCTGGTCGTTAAAGTCCTGATAGCTGGCGCCGCTGTAGCCGTCGCGCAGCTGGGTGCCGCGCAGGGTGGGGCCAATTTGCACCGTCACATTGCCGACGCTGGCGTCGGACAGGGTCATCTTGCCGCTGCGCGAGGCGGTATCGAGCTTGCTGACAGTACCTGAAACCTTGACGTAGAAGATGCAGGGGTTTTCGTCCTGCGCGCGGTAGCCAAGGGCTTTGCAGGCGCTATCGATATCTTTTGCCGCCTTGAGCGCGCTCATCAGTTCCGCCGCCGGGCGCGCTTTCGCCACCACCTGGGGTACGATGCTCTGCTGCCAGGTTTTATCCATGTTCGCCATATGCGGGTTGGGCGGCGATTTCAGATCTGCCAGCTCCTGCTGCGAGACGATGCGACAGCCCCCAAGCGCCAGTACGGCCAGCGTCAGACAGGTTTTCTTAAACATAATGCTCTCCTCTGCGCCCCCGCGGGGGCGCAACCACCCGAACTCAGGACTTAATGTTGAAATCCTGGACTTTATCGGCGTTATCCTGGGTAATCAGAATGCCGCGGAACATCACGCGCTGTTTGGCCGGCTTTTCGCCTTTTTGCAGGTAATTATCCAGATCGGTGACGCCCTGAGCGGCGATGGCCTGCGCTTGGAGCATCACGGTCGCCTGCAGGGTGCCGGCTTTCACGGCGTCGCGCTCATCGTTGCTGCCGTCGATGCCGACGACGATCACATCGCTACGGTTGGCCGCTTTCAGCGCTGCAATCGCGCCGAGGGCGACCGGCCCGTTGCCGCAGATCACGCCTTTCACGTCCGGGTGAGCCTGCAGAATGCTGTCCATGATGCGCTTGCCGTCGATCAGGGTGCCTTTGGCATCCTGTTTCGCCACGCTGACCATATCCGGATACTGGTCAATGACCTGATGGAAAGATTTAGAACGGGTGACGCAGTTATTATCGGCGAGGTTGCAGGTCAGCTCGGCGTATTTGCCTTTCTCCGCCATCTTCTCGACGAAGACGTTGGCGACCTCGGAGCCGGCCTGGAAGTTATTGTGGGTAATTTGTTCCAGCGCCACATCATCAACCGGAATTTCACGGTTAATTAAGACCACCGGAATGCCGGCTTTTTTGGCCTTTTCAATGGCGGCGACGCTGGCGGTGGAGTCGGCGTTATCAAGAATAATGCCCTGCACCTTTTTACCAATGGCGGTGTCGATAAGCTCATTCTGCTTTTTGACATCTTCGCCATGCGACAGCACGGTGGTTTTATAGCCGAGCGCCTGGGCTTTTTCGCTGGCGCCTTTGGCTTCCGAGGCGTAATACGGGTTATCCAGCGAGTTGACCATGATCATAATGGTGCCTTTCTCCGCGGCGTGCGCGGCAAAGGAGAAGGCGGTCAGGATAGCAGCGGTTAAAAGGGTTATACGTAATTTCATGACTCTGTTCCTGTATTTTTATATTCGAACAAATGAGCCCCTGAGCGGGCAGGCTTTTACGGTCTGAAATTTCCCCTGATGTATTCGGGGATAGCGATATCGTTATGGGCCGGGTTTCTCCTGTGATAAGTGAATGCGTGTCGTCGCGCAGTCTGGCGTTCAGGCTGGCGAGTCCGGTTTCCATAATGTTCGGTCGACCGCATGGCGCCACTCCTGCCAGCGCGTTTGCAAGCGCTGGTGGCGGGCCATGTCGGGCTGAAAGGCGCTGTGTTCGGTTAAGAAGGCCTGCAGGTCGGCGGTCGACCCGGGATGGAGCGCTTTACGTGCCAGCAACGCCGCGCCGATGGCGGACAGCTCCGGCACGTCGCTGCGCATCACCGGGCAGCCGAGCAGATCGGCCTGGTATTGCATCAGCCAGTCATTGTTGGTCGGCCCGCCGTCCACCATCAGCGCCGTCAGGGTGAATTCCTCATGCTGACGCATCGCCACCACCACGTCGGCAATCTGATAGGTGATGGACTCCAGCGCCGCACGGATCAGATGCGCGCGTTTCACCCCGCGACTCAGGCCGCAGATCACGCCGCGGGCGCTATCGTCCCACCAGGGGGCGCCGAGACCGG
Organism: Klebsiella sp. GG_Kp173; assembly: GCF_040062415.1. Lineage (NCBI taxonomy): Bacteria > Pseudomonadati > Pseudomonadota > Gammaproteobacteria > Enterobacterales > Enterobacteriaceae > Klebsiella > Klebsiella sp. GG_Kp173. The sequence goes on along the minus strand of NZ_JBEAFZ010000013.1, from coordinate 32,872 downwards.
TCAGCGCCGGCACGAAGTACACCCCGAGGGTCGAGTCGACGGAGGCGGGAAGGGTGTTCAGCTCATGGGCCAGCTCGGCGGCAGAGCGCTCGCTCAGACCGGTGCTGTCCGCCATCCAGGCGACGGCATCGCCGGTGTGGGGAATATTACCTTCCAGCCCCCACACCAGCTGATCGCCATCGTGCCAGGCGACAGTGGTCGCCAGCGCCTCGATATCGCACTGCGCCGATTTGACCGGCGCCATCACCGATGAGCCGGTGCCGTAGGTGGCTTTCACGCAGCCCGCTTCGCCGAGCGCGTGGCCGAACAGCGCCGCGTGGGAGTCGCCGATCATCGCCATAATGGGAATACCGTCTGGAATAGCGGCCAGCCCTTTGGTATGGCCGAAGAGGCCGCTCGACGGTTTAATGTCCGGCAACGCCGCGCGCGGAATGCCGAACAGCGCTAGCATCTCGTCGTCCCACTCGCCGCGGTGCAGATTCAACAACTGGGTGCGGGCGGCATTGGAGTAGTCGCAGCAGAAGGCTTCTCCGGCGGTCAGATTCCACAGCAGCCAGCTGTCGATGGTGCCGAGGCAAATCTCGCCGCGTTCGGCGCGCAGGCGGCCATCGGCAGTCGCATCCAGCAGCCAGCGCATTTTGGAGGCCGAGAATAGCGGGGCGATCGGCAGGCCGGTGGCCTGTTTAATACGCTGTTCCTGACGATCGTGACGCAGCGTGTCGCAGAACGCGGCGCTGCGGGTGCATTGCCAGGTAATGGCTGCGTTAATCGGTTCGCCGCTGTCGCGATACCAGCCGATGGCGGTTTCCCGCTGGTTGCTGATGGCCAGCGCGGCGACGTTTTCCGCGCCGACGTGGGCCACCGCGCTGGCGATCACCGCCAGCGAGGCGGCCACCAGCGCCTCGCCCGACTGCTCCACCCAGCCGTCGCGCGGCGTTTGGAGCGCCAGCGGCTGCGAGAATTTGACGATAACCTTGCCCCGGCTATCCAGCACCACCGCTTTGGCGTTGGTGGTGCCTTCATCCAGGGCGATGATGAACTCTTTTGCTGTCGCCTGCATCGTGCTCTCCTCGGTCACCCGGTGTCCTGGAACAGCGGAGACGGGATATCTTCCACCGTCTCATGCGTTTACGCAGGCCATGATGTGACATTTCGTTATCATCTTCTTAATCACTGAATATATATTCGATAGTGATTATTTATTTGATACCTTAAGCCACAAACCCGGTGACGGGCTACCGGAAAAATCATCAATTGTGCTGGCAATCACATTTCGCCGATCGGCGAAAGCGGCGGCAGGCGACTGGAGTGGTAGATTAACTCATTGAATTTCAATGCATTAAATGAGGCGGCCCTGAGGCTAAAAAAGCGCGTCAGGGCGGCAGAGAGGAAAAACAGCGCGGCAGGTTAGTCGCTGACCAGCATGCGGGCGGTAGGATAATCGGTGATTAAAACGTCAATGTAGCCGCCGGTGAGGGCGCCTTTGATGGCCGCGACTTTGTCAGTGCCGCCGGCCAGCGCGACCACATTCGGGCATTTTTTGACCTTCTCCAGCGCCATGCCGATCACCGGATCTTCATCATCGCGTAACACCGGATGGCCGTTTTTGTCGTAGTAGTGCAGGCAGATATCGCCCACCGCGCCGCGCGCCGCCAGCACCTGCAGCATATCTTCGTGATAGTAGTTCCCGGAGGTTTTCAGCAGCTGGGAGGGTTCGAGAATGCCGATGCCGACGATGGCGATATCCACCTCGTCAAAGCGCGACACTACGTCCGCGACGTCTTTGCTGGCCAGCAGCCGGTTGCGCTCCTCCATGGATCCCTCAATGCTCTGCGACGGCAGCAGCCAGGCGTCGCAGTTCAGGCGCTGGGCGAGGGTCTGGGTAAGAATCGTCGCCTGCACGTTACCGTTGGGCCCGACGCCGCCGAGCAGCTGGATCACGCCGCTGGCCTTCAGGTTCTGCGCATGAACTTCATCGACCATCGCGCGAATGGTTGAGCTCCAGGAGGAGACGCCAATCAGATCTTTTGGCCGCAGACGGGTTTCCAGGTAGTGGGCGGCGGCGGAGCCAATCGCCCGCTTAATGGTGTGATCGCTGGCCTCTTCCTCGGTATCCACCACCACCGCCTGCTTAAGACCGTAGCGATCCTCAAGCCCTTTTTCGAGCTTCAGAAAAATGTTTGACGGCTGTACGACGCTGATTTTGACGACGCCCTCTTTCTGGCAGCGGGTAATGGCGCGGGAGACAAATGACTGTGAGAGCGAGAGAAGTTGGGCGATATCAGACTGCTTTCGTCCTTCCAGGTAGTAAAGCGTGGCAATCTTAACCAATAGCCGTTGTTCATCCTGCTTAGCCATATTAATCCTCGAAAATCATTTATCGCCTGTGTTCAGGCGCTTAGCGGCAGCCATTTTATTTAGGGTATAGAGGCTTCTATCATACGCGAAAAAAAATCACACTTAAGTGTGACAGGCATCTAACTTTTGCCAATCCTCAAAATCGACTATGGACAAAAACAAGACAGCCAGGTCATAATCGAATAAAGAATCATAATTGAATATATATTCAAGGCGATTTCGAGTCAACGTGTTTTCCGGGCTAAGTCCGGAGCGGGAGGCAGAATGTTCCTGAGTAGGGCGCTGTGGCAGAAGGCTTACCACCCGGCATAGGGATATCTGGTTTTTTTAGTCCTTGCTGGAATAAATATTCCATGATGAAAATAAATTCAGAGGTGTGAAATGAATCCCTACAGATTTGATATTCAGACGCTGGAGCGTAAAGCCCGCGCGGTGCGGCGCCACATTGTGCGCTTAAACGCCAATAGTCCGGCCGGCGGCCACACCGGGGCCGACCTCTCGCAGGTCGAATTGTTAACCGCACTCTATTTCCGCGTTCTCAACGTCGCGCCGGATCGGCTCGACGACCCGCAGCGCGATATCTATATCCAGTCGAAAGGCCACGCGGTGGGCTGCTACTACTGCGTCCTGGCGGAGGCCGGCTTCTTCCCGGTCGAGTGGCTGGAGACCTACCAGCATGCTAATTCTCATCTCCCGGGCCACCCGGTGCGGCAGAAAACGCCGGGTATTGAGCTGAACACCGGCGCGCTGGGCCACGGTTTGCCTGTTGCGGTGGGGCTGGCGCTGGCCGCGAAGAAAAGCAACAGCACCCGCCGCATTTTTTTGATCACTGGCGACGGCGAACTGGCGGAAGGCAGCAACTGGGAAGCCGCTCTGGCAGCGGCGCATTACGGTCTGGATAACCTGGTCATTATTAATGATAAGAACAATCTCCAGCTGGCCGGGCCGACGCGCGAAATCATGAATACCGATCCGCTGGCCGACAAATGGCGCGCCTTCGGCATGGCGGTCAGCGAATGCCAGGGGAACGACATGGCCTCGGTGGTCGCAGCCATCGAGGGGCTGCAGCAGAAGGGTAAACCAAACGTCATTATTGCCAACACCACGAAAGGCGCGGGGATCTCCTTTATCCAGGGGCGCCCGGAGTGGCACCACCGGGTGCCGAAAGGTGAAGAGATCGCTCTGGCGCTGGAGGAACTGAAAGATGAGTAATGCAGAACACCTGGCTAACGTCATGGTCGAGGCCTTTATCGCCGCCGTGGAAAGCGGTGTCGATCTGGTGCCGGTGGTGGCCGACTCCACGTCGACGGCCAAAATCGCCCCCTTTATTAAGCAGTTTCCCGGCCGGCTGGTGAACGTCGGCATCGCTGAGCAGAGTATGGTCGGCACCGCCGCTGGTCTGGCGCTGGGCGGCAAAGTGGCGGTGACCTGTAACGCCGCGCCGTTTCTCATTTCGCGGGCCAATGAGCAAATCAAAGTGGATGTCTGTTACAACAACACCAACGTGAAGCTGTTTGGCCTTAACGCCGGAGCCAGCTACGGTCCGCTGGCCAGCACCCACCATGCGATTGACGATCTGGCGGTGATGCGCGGCTTCGGCAATATCCAGATCTTCGCCCCCTCCACGCCGCGCGAATGTCGGCAGATTATCGACTATGCCCTTGCTTATCAGGGCCCGGTCTATATTCGCCTCGATGGCAAGGCGCTGCCGGAGCTGCTTGACGAGTCGTATCGCTTTGTTCCCGGCGCCGTGCTGACCCTGCGCGAAGGCAAGGACGTCGCGCTGGTGGCCACCGGTTCGACGGTGCATGAGGTGGTGGAGGCAGCGCAGCAGCTTGCCGACCTCGGCGTTCAGGCGAAAGTGGTCAGCGTGCCGTCGATCCGCCCCTGCGATACCGCGGCGCTGCTGGCGGCGCTTCGGCCGTGCGGCTCGGTGATCACCGTCGAAGAGCATAACGTCAACGGCGGTCTGGGCAGCCTGGTGGCGGAGGTGCTGGCGGAAGCAGGCGTGGGCATGACTCTACAGCGCTTGGGGATCCCGGACGGGGAGTACGCCGCCGCCGCCGATCGCGGCTGGATGCGCCAGTACCACGGGTTTGATGCCGCCGCCATCGTCGCCCGGGTGCAAAACAGGGGCTGATGGTCTGAACGCCCGTCGCGTGAAGCGCGCGGGCGTTTACTGCTGCAATGCGCAAAGCGTGATGACCTGCTCCTCCGACGCGGTCCAGTGCAGCGGATAGCGTTGCCCCGCAAACCGCAGCGCTACGGTGCTTGCCGTTACCTCCACGATCTGAAAGTCGTCGAACCCCAGCGCGCGCTGGCTTGCCGTCGGCGTCGCCTTAAACCCACTCTCTTTCGCCGAAAACGCCAGCGTCAGCGCCAGCGGGAAGGGCAGGCCGCTGTGTAACAGCACCTTTTTTTCCACCTCGTTGATAATGCTGCTCTCCAGCTCCGCCGCCAGCGGTGGCGTAAACCGGCGCTCGATATCGACCCCCACCGGCCGGTCAGTCACTACCGCCAGCGCGCGCTGGCCGCAGTGGCTGATGCTGCCGAACCAGGGCGCGGGCCATAGCGGCTGGCGCCGATCGCCGATGGCGGGAGGCTGTTTTTCCCCGACCTCGCGCAGGGCGTAGACCGCGGCGATGCGCCCGGCCAGGTGCTCCGCCTGCCGCTTGCGGCCCCAGCCGCTCAGGCTGGCGTGGTAGGGCAGCCACAACAGATCTTCAGGCTGGAAAGTCGCCGGGTCGAAATCGATCTGCTGCAGCGTATAGCCGGCCAGCGGCAGGGTGGCGTGATGGATGCGCATAGGGCAAGAATACCGTGGTTGTCCCCGCCCTTTGTCCTGCAAGGGCGGGGCAGGGAGAACCCGCTATCAGAAGTGGGTGTTGACGCTCAGGTACCAGGTGCGGCCCGATTCGTTGTAGGTCTCGGCGCCGGCGCCGTACATCGTGCCGGTGGCACCCCCGGTGGTCTGGGCGTTGCCCGCGCGCCAGTGGCGCTTGTCGAAGACGTTATCCACGCCGCCGGTCAGACTAACGTATTTGGTGACGTCCCAGGTCGCGCTCAGGCCGAGGATGCTGTAGGGGCTGACCTCGTTCTTCTCGCTGCCGGTAACCGGTTGACCCTTATAGTTGTACTTCTTCGGCTCCTGTTTGCCGTACCAGGTAAAGGTCGATTGCAGCGAAACATCATCGCGTACCTGCCAGCTCAGCGTGGAGTTTAGCGTGTATTCCGGGATAATCGACAGACGATCGCCGGTCTCTTTGTTCTTACTCTGCAGCATATAGGTGATGTTGTTGGTCCAGTTGACGGTCTCGCTCACCGGGACGTTGAGCGTGCCCTCCAGGCCCTCCACTACCGCTTTCGGCACGTTTTCCCACTGGTAGAGATCGGTACCTTTACCGTTTTGATAGACCGGAGCATAGCCTGCCTCAATCTTGTTGCGGTAATCGTTGCGGAACCAGGTCACGCCCGCCAGCCAGCCGTCGCGTTTAAACTCAAGGCCAATCTCTTTGTTGATGCTGGTCTCGGCTTTTAAATCTTCATTCCCCTGCAGATAGCAGCCGTCTTTGCTGGCGTAGCAGCCCTGGCCTTTGCTGTAGAGAATGTAGTTCGGGTTGGTCTGATACAGGCTCGGCGCTTTATAGGCGCGGGCGATGCCCATCTTCAGCGTGAAGTCGTCCCACAGCCCTTGGGACAGGTTAAGGGACGGACTCCAGTTGTTGCCGACGATGCTGTGGTGATCGAAACGCAGCGCCGGGGTCAGCATGGTGGTGTCGGTCAGCTCCATGTTGTTCTCAGCAAACAGGGAGAAGATCTCCGCCTGCGAGTACGGGCTGCGGCCGGTGCTGTCGTAGCCCGGAATTTCTCCTCCCGACAGCGCCTGGGTATTGGAGGCATTATCCTTCATCCGCTGCTGGTTCCACTCGCTGCCCAGCGTCAGGTTCTGATTAACCAGATAGTCGAACGGGATGCTGACTTCGCTGTGCAGCATCACATCCGCCAGATCGATATCGGTGAACTGGTTGCTGTTGAAGATCCCCTCGGTACCCCCGGCCAGACCTTCGCCTTTGCGCGAGTTGCGGGTGCGTTCGTACTGCGCCCAGTTGCTGGTGGTCACGCCGTTGTCCCAGGCGCCGTTCCAGGTGACCGAGTAGGTGTTGCGGTACAGACGGTTGGTCTCTTTGCCGTAGTTCTCTTTCACCAGGTCGTTGGAGTTGGTGTTCTGAGTGTCGCCGGCATAGAGGTTCCCCTGGCGGCTGTAGCCGGCCTCAAACTCCAGCGACTGCATCGGGGCGAATTCCCAGCGCACCAGACCATCGATGTTTTTATTTTTTACCCCTTCGCGCCCGGCCGGCAGGGTGTCGGCATAGATCCCGGTGCGTTCGGACTGATGACCCTGGTTGATGTCCCAGGCGTCGGCCTGCGTTTTGTCGAGGTTACCGAACAGGCGGAAGCTGAAATCGCCGCCCAGCGGGCCGCTGAGGCTGAAGTTGGTGCGCTTGGTGGAGCCTTCGTCTTTGTGCTCCGGGGCGTTCATATAGGTGTTCCAGGAGCCGTGCCACTCATCGCCGGTTTTTTTGGTGATGATATTCACCACGCCGCCGGCGGCGCCGTTACCGTAGCGGGCGGCGGCCGGGCCGCGAATCACTTCGATGCGTTCGATCATCTCCGGCGGCACCCAGCTGGTGTCGCCGCGGGTGTCGCGCTCGCCGCGCCAGCCGAGACGCACAGAGTTGCGGCTGGTGACCGGCTTGCCGTCGATCAGGATCAGGGTGTTTTCCGGGCCCATGCCGCGGATATCAATCTGGCGGTTATTGCCGCGCTGGCCGCTGGTGGAGTTGCCGGTCAGGTTGACCCCCGGCATGGTGCGAATGATCTCCGAGACGTCGCGCGCCGGCGGACGCTTGCGGATTTCATCGGCGGTGATGGTGGAGACGCCCGGCGCCTGCAGGTTCTGCTCGGCGGCGGTGACCACCATGGTCTCTTCCGCGGCGCTGTTTTTATCGTCGGTGGCGGTTTCCGCTGCGCTTAACGGAAAAGCAACCCCGTAAATTCCCAGATTGACCAGCAAGGCCAGGGATTTGATCCTGTTATTCATTTTTATTCCTGCTTTTTTGTCGCCACGTTCCCCAAACGCCCCTTCCCACCGGGAGGGGAGGCGGCATAAATGTTGCCGGAAGAGGGCAAAGGCACTCCGTCGCTAGCTGAATAAGCTCTCTTCGACATGTGTTGTGAAAGACGCGCTTCCCACGGCGCGCTAATACGCTATTGCAAATGCAAATAGTTATCAATAATATTATCAATAAAGAATGACAATTAATTAAAAAAGTCACGCGATACATAGGGTTAATGACAGAATGTTAACGACAGGAAGCGAGGAGTGGTGGCGAACCCTGCAGGGTCCGCAGTCCCGGGCGGTGGATGACGCCATCGAGGTGACGTTCTGGTGGCGGGATCCGGCAGGGGATGAAACGCGTTCTCCGCGCCGTCGGGTATGGCTCTATATCACCGGCGTGACCGACCACCATCAGAATGCGCGGCCGCAATCGCTGCAACGTCTGCCCGGGACCGACGCCTGGTGCTGGCGAACCACGCTGTCGCCGACCTGGCGCGGCAGCTACTGCTTTATTCCCTCCGACCGTGACGATGATTTTTCCCCTGAGGTGTTCAGCGCTGATAAGCCGGACCGCGCGCTGCTGCGCGAAGGCTGGCGCAAACTGCTGCCGCGGGCGATAGCCGATCCGCTGAACCCGCACAGCTGGCGGGGTGGACGCGGCCATGGGGTCTCGGCTCTGGAGATGCCGCAGGCGCCGGCGCAGCCCGGCTGGGACCAGCTTAATGCAGCGCATCCTCCCGCCCATTGCCTTGAGTGGCGCAGCGCGCGTCTGGGCAACCATCGCCGGGTCTGGATCTACACCCCCGGCGAGGCCGTCGATCCGCAAACACGGCCGCTGGCGATCCTGCTTGACGGCCAGTTCTGGGCCGAAAGCATGCCGGTGTGGTCGCCACTGGCCGCGCTGACCCGCGAGGGGAGACTGCCGCCGGCGGTCTACCTGCTGATCGACGCGATCGATAACCAGCGCCGCGGGGTTGAGCTGCCCTGTCATCGCGATTTCTGGCTGGCGGTGCAGGAGGAGCTCCTGCCCCTGGTCCGCGGCCATGCCCCGTTCAGCGACCGCCCGGATCGGACGGTGGTGGCCGGGCAAAGCTTCGGCGGCCTGGCGGCGATGTTCGCCGCCCTCAACTGGCCGCAGCGCTTTGGCTGCGTACTCAGCCAGTCAGGCTCCTACTGGTGGCCGCATCGCGATGGCCGCGGGGAGGGCTTTATCGGCGAACGTCTGCGCCAGGGCGAGGCGTCCGCGGCCGGGCTGCGCATCTGGCTGGAGGCGGGCCAGCGTGAACCGATTATTTTTCGCGCCAACCAGGCGCTGCTGGCGCAACTCACCACCACGCAGCAGACAATTTTCTGGCGTCAGGTTGACGGCGGGCATGATGCGCTCTGCTGGCGCGGCGGGCTGACGGCAGGGCTTATTCAGCTCTGGCAGCCTCTGCTGTCGCCCCCTTAGCACAGCGCTTTACGACAGGAGTTTGATATGCAATTCAGTAACCCCTTCGACAATCCGCAAGGGCAGTTTTACATTCTGCGCAATGATGAGCAGCAGTACAGCCTGTGGCCGGGGCACTGCGCGCTGCCTGCCGGCTGGACGGTAGTGTGCCCTCCGCAGTCGGTTGAGGCGTGCAACGCCTGGCTGGCGGCTAACTGGCCGACACTGACCCCCGCTCATCATGCGGCATAAGGAGCTGACCATGACCACTCGTTTACCGCTGGTTGCCGCGCAGCCGGGGATCTGGATGGCCGAGCGCCTCTCCACTCTGCCTGGCGCCTGGAGCGTGGCCCACTATGTTGAACTGCGCGGCGCGCTCGACCCCGCGCTGCTGGGTAAGGCGATTGTCGCCGGTCTGCAGCAGGCAGACACCCTCAGCCTGCGCTTTGAGGAACAGGAGGGGGAAGTCTGGCAGTGGGTAGCGGCGGAGCGCACCTTTGCCGAACCGCCCATCATTGACCTGCGTACGACGCCGGATCCGCATCGTGCCGCCACGGAGCGGATGCAGGCGGATCTGGCGCAGGATCTGCGCGTCGACGGCGGTAACCCGCTGGTGTGCCATCAGCTGCTGCGCGTCGGCGACGACCGCTGGTACTGGTATCAGCGTTATCACCATTTGCTGGTGGATGGCTTTAGCTTCCCGGCGATAACCCGGCAGATCGCCGCCATCTACCGCGCCTGGCAGCGCGGGGAAGCCACTCCTGAGTCGCCTTTCACCTCCTTCGCCGAGGTGGTGGACGAGTACCAGCGCTACGCCGGCAGCGAGGCCTGGCAGCGGGATAAAGCTTTCTGGCAGGCCCAGCGCCAGGCGTTACCGGCTCCCGCCTCACTCTCTGCCGCGCCGCTGGGCGGACGCGCCGCCGGGAGCGATATCTGGCGGATGAAGCTGGAGATGAACGCCGACGCCTTCCGCCGCCTGGCCAGCCATGTGCCGCAGTGTCAGCCCGCTGATCTGGCGCTGGCGCTCACCACGCTGTGGCTGGGCCGCCTGTGCAACCGGATGGACTACGCGGCGGGCTTTATCTTTATGCGCCGGATGGGCTCAGCGGCGCTGACCTCGACGGGGCCGGTGCTCAATGTCCTGCCTCTGGCGGTGCATATTGACGCCCAGGAGACGCTGGCGGACCTGGCGATGCGCCTCGCCGCTCAGCTGAAAAAGATGCGCCGCCATCAGCGCTATGACGCCGAGCAGATCGTCCGCGACAGCGGCAAAGCGGCAGGGGACGAACCGCTGTTTGGCCCGGTGCTGAACGTCAAAGTCTTTGATTACCTACTGGATATCGACGGCGTCGAGACGGTGACCCATACTCTCGCCACCGGCCCGGTCAACGATCTTGAGCTGGCGCTGTTCCCCGATGAGACCGGCGGGCTGTCGCTGGAGATCCTCGCCAACAAGGCCCGGTATGATGAAGCCGAGCTGCGTCGCCACATGGCGCGACTGACCGCGCTGCTGGTGCAGTTTGCCGCCGATCCGACGCTGCGCTGCGGCGACGCGGAGATGCTCTCCGCCGACGAGCTGACCCGCCTGGCGGCGGTCAACGATACCGCTATGCCGCTGCCCGCCACCACCCTCAGCGCGCTGGTGGCCGACCAGGCGCGGAAGACCCCTGATGCCCCAGCGCTGGCGGATGCTAACTGGCAGTTCAGCTATCGCGAGATGCGTCAGCAGGTGGTGGCGCTCGCGCAGCTGCTGCGTCAACGCGGCGTGAAGCCGGGCGACAGCGTGGCGGTGGCCCTGCCGCGCTCGGTGTTCCTGACCCTGGCGCTGCACGGCATTGTCGAAGCGGGGGCCGCCTGGCTGCCGCTGGACACCGGCTACCCGGACGACCGTCTGCGGATGATGCTGGAAGACGCCCGGCCGTCGCTGCTGATCGCCTCGGAGGATCAGCTGGCCCGCTTCAACGATATCCCCGGGCTGGAGAGCCTCTGCTACCAGCAGCCGCTGGCCGTTGCGGATGACGCGCCGCTGGCGCTGTCAAAACCGGACCATACCGCCTACATCATCTTTACCTCGGGCTCCACCGGGCGGCCGAAAGGGGTGATGGTCGGCCAGACCGCCATCGTCAACCGCCTGCTGTGGATGCAGGATCGCTATCCGTTATCTGCCGACGACGTGGTGGCGCAGAAAACGCCGTGCAGTTTTGACGTTTCGGTGTGGGAGTTCTGGTGGCCGTTTATCGCCGGCGCGCGGCTGGTGATGGCCGAGCCGGAGGCGCACCGCGACCCGCAGGCGATGCAGCAGTTCTTCGCCCACTACGGCGTGACCACCACCCACTTTGTGCCGTCGATGCTGGCGGCGTTTGTCGCCTCGCTGGATGCCGACAGCGTCGCCGCCTGCCGCACGCTGCGGCGGGTATTCTGCAGCGGCGAAGCGCTGCCGACGGACTTGTGCCGCGAGTGGGAGCGCTTGACCGGCGCGCCGCTGCATAACCTGTACGGCCCGACGGAAGCGGCGGTGGACGTCAGCTGGTATCCGGCCTGCGGGCCTGAGCTGGCGGCGGTGACCGGCAGCAGCGTGCCGATTGGCTGGCCGGTATGGAACACCGGGCTGCGCATTCTGGATGCCGCGATGCGCCCGGTGCCGCCGGGGGTGGCGGGGGATCTTTATCTCACCGGCATTCAGCTGGCGCAGGGCTATCTGGGGCGTCCGGACCTCACCGCCAGCCGCTTTATCGCCGACCCGTTTGCCCCCGGCGAGCGGATGTATCGGACCGGCGACGTGGCGCGCTGGTTGGCGAACGGCGCGGTGGAGTATCTTGGCCGCAGCGACGATCAGCTGAAGATCCGCGGGCAGCGCATCGAGCTTGGCGAGATTGACCGGGCGATGTCGGCCCTGCCGGACGTGGCGCAGGCGGTGAGTCACGCCTGCGTCTTCAACCAGGCGGCGGCGACCGGCGGTGATGCCCGGCAGCTGGTGGGCTATCTGGTCTCTGACTCCGGCCTGCCGCTGGATACCGCGGCGCTGAAAGCGCGGCTGGCGGAACAGCTGCCGCCGCATATGGTGCCGGTGGTGCTGATGCAGCTCGCTGACCTACCGCTCAGCGCTAATGGCAAACTGGATCGCAAAGCGCTGCCGCTGCCGACCCTCGGCGGCGAGCGCAGCGGCCGGCCGCCGGAGCCCGGCATGGAAACTCTTGTCGCCGCCGCCTTCAGTCAGCTGCTGGGCTGCGAGGTGAATGATATCGACGCTGATTTCTTTGCCCTCGGCGGCCATTCGCTGCTGGCGATGCGCCTGGCGGCACAGCTTAGCCGCCAGCTGGCGCGACAGGTGACCCCGGGGCAGGTGATGGTGGCCTCGACGGTGGGCAAACTGAGCGCGCTGCTGGCGGCCGATCTCAGCGATGAGCAGGCTCAGCGCCTGGGGCTGGATACGCTTCTGCCGCTGCGCGAGAGCGACGGTCCGACGCTGTTCTGCTTCCATCCGGCCTCCGGCTTCGCCTGGCAGTTCAGCGTGCTGGCGCGCTATCTCAGCCCGCGCTGGTCAATTACCGGTATTCAGTCGCCGCGCCCGCAGGGGCCGATGGCCAGCGCCGCCAGCCTCGACGAGGTCTGCGAGCATCATCTGCAAACGCTGTTGGCGCAGCAGCCGCACGGCCCTTATTACCTGTTCGGGTATTCGCTGGGCGGCACCTTAGCCCAGGGCATTGCCGCCCGCTTGCGCCAGCGCGGCGAAGCGGTGGCCTTCCTCGGCCTGCTGGATACCTGGCCGCCGGAGACGCAAAACTGGGCGGAGAAAGAGGCTAACGGGCTGGATCCGGCTGTGCTGGCGGAGATTGCCCGCGAGCGCGAAGCGTTTCTTGCCGCCCAGCAGGGGCAAGCCTCCGGCGAGCTGTTCAGCGCCATCGAAGCCAACTATGCCGATGCGGTACGGCTGTTAACCACCGCGCACAGCGCGAAGTTTGACGGCAAGGCGACGCTGTTCGTGGCGGAGAAGACGCGGCAGGCGGGGATGGATCCGCAGGTCGTATGGGGCCCATGGGTGGGCGAGCTGGAGGTGTTCAGCCAGAACTGCGCCCACGTCGACATTATCTCCCCGCAGGCCTTTGAAGCCATCGGCCCGGTGGTCAAGGAGATTCTGGGATAACGGTTGAGTTCGGGCTACAGCAGGTAGCCCGGCTCAGGGTAGCGCAAGCCGGGGAAAGGGAGAATTACCGGCGCCCCAGCGGCACCACCAGCGGCGTATGCGCCACCGGATCCTCAATGATCGTGCAGCGCAGGCCGTAAATTCGTTCAATCAGTTCCGCCGTGACGATCTCCTTCGGCGCCCCCTCGGCGACGATCTTGCCGTCGCGCAGGGCGATCAGGTGGGTGGCGTAGCGGCAGGCCTGGTTAAGATCGTGCAGCACCGCCGCCAGGGTATAGCCCTTCTCGCGATTCAGCTCGCTCAACAGCTCCAGCAGGTCGATCTGATGGCTGATGTCCAGCCAGGTGGTCGGCTCATCCAACAGCATAATCTCTGTCTCCTGGGCCAGCACCATCGCAATCCACGCCCGCTGGCGCTGGCCGCCGGAGAGCGTATCGACGCTCTGCAGCGCCAGGTCGCTGATTCCGGTAGCCCGCATCGCGTTGTTTACCGCCGCTTCATCTTCTTTGCGCCAACGGGTGAACAGCGGCTGGTGCGGGTAGCGCCCGCGGGCCACCAGCTCCTGCACCGTGATATCGCCAGGAGTGGTGGCATTCTGCGCCAGCAGTCCGATGCGGCGGGCAACCTCTTTCGTGGCATATTGCTGGATCTGCGCGCCGTCGAGCCAGACATGGCCGCTGGCCGGCGCCATCAGGCGGCTGAGGGTGCGCAGCAGCGTCGATTTGCCGCAGCCGTTGGGGCCGATAATGGCGGTGAAGTGGCCGTCAGGGATGGTCACGTTCAGCGACTCGGCGATAGTCTTGTTCCCGTAGGCCAGGGTTAACTTCTCGCCGCGCAAACGGGAGGGGACAGCACTCATTTTTTGCGGGACTCCTGAATCAACAAAGCAATAAGGTAAATACCGCCGAGGCTGACGGTTAGCACGCCCACCGGCAGTTGCCAGGGCATAAACAGCCGCTGGGCGCCGTAATCGGCCAGCGCCAGCAGCAGCGCGCCGCACAGGGCAGACTGGGTTAATCCCCAGCGGGTCGTGCCGCTCAGGCGGCGGGCGATATGCGGCGCCACCAGCGCGATAAATGAGATTGGCCCGGCCAGCGCCGTCGAGGCGGCGGTGAGCACCACTGCCACCAGCATCAGCAGCAGGCGCGAGCGTTCGACCTGCACCCCCAGCGCGCAGGCGGTATCGTCGCCCATCTCCAGCAGCCGCATCCGGCGAACCAGCAGGGCGCTGCCCACCAGCATCAACAGGATCAGCGGCGCTGACGGCCAGGTTTTACCCCACGTCAGGCCATTAAGCGATCCGGCGTTCCACAGGCCCGCAGAAAGGGCGGTCTCCAGCGAGGCGCGCAGCAGCAGCCAGGTGTTGAATGCCACCAGCATGGCGCGCACGCCGATGCCGATAATGATCAGGCGGAAGGTCTCGATCCCGTTGCGCCAGGCCAGCAGCCAGACCACCAGCGAGGTCAGCACCCCGCCGGCCATCGCCGCCAGGGCGATCGCCGTCAGGTTCTGGCCGAAGAGCACCATCGCCACCAGCACGCCGCTCCAGGCGCCGGTGTTAAAGCCCATCACGTCCGGGCTGCCGAGCGGGTTACGGGTCAGCGACTGGAAAATGGCGCCGCTGACGCCGAGTGCGGCGCCGATGAGCAGCGCCATTAACACCCGCGGCAGCCGCCATTCGTTTACCACCATCGTGACGTTGCGCGGCGCGTCGCCGAACAGCGCCGAGAACACCTGGTCAATCGTTAGCGGCACCGGGCCTTGCGCCAGCCCGAGCAGGGAAATCAGCAGGCTGGCGGCCATTAGCAGCAGACAGCTGGCTATCAGGCGGCGGGACGGGGCAATCACAGGCCACCTCCCCGCGGCTGGCGGCGCACCAGCCAGATCAGCACCGGCGCGCCGAGAAAGGCGCTCACCACCGATACCCGCAGTTCGCCGGGCACCAGCAGGCGGCCAATCACGTCGGCAAACAGCAGCAGCGCCGGGGTGGCGAGCAGGGTGACCGGCAGCGACCAGCGATGATCGGCCCCCACCAGCCAGCGCGCCATATGCGGCATCATCAGACCGATAAAGGCGATAGGGCCGACGACGGCGGTGGCGCTGCCGCACAGGACGGTGATAACGATCAGGCCGATCAACTGGGTGCGGGCGACGCGGCTGCCGAGGGCGGTGGCGGTATCGTTGCCGAGGCTCAGGCTGTTAAGCGCCCGGCTCAGCAGCAGGGCGGCGATCCCCGCCATCACCACCGGCAGCAGGACAATTTTCAGCGTCTGCAGGGTGCGGATATCCAGCGAACCGGCCTGCCAGAAGCGCAGCTGATCGTAGACGTCGGGGTTGAGCAGGGCGATGCCGTTGGACAGCCCTTCCAGCACCGCCGCAAGGGCGACCCCGGCGAGGGTGAGGCGCACCGGGCTCAGCTGGCCGCCGCCCTGGCTGCCGGTGAAAGCCACCAGCAGCGAGGCGCAGAGCGCGCCGCAAAACGCCAGCAGCAGCTGCTCCTGTGGAGAGGTGATCCCGAACAGCGCCGCGCCGAGGACGATGGCGAAGCTGGCGCCGGAGTTGACCCCCAGCAGGCCGGGGTCGGCCAGCGGGTTACGGGTGAGCGTCTGCATCAGCGCGCCGGCGAGACCGAGGGCGATGCCCGCCAGCAGACCGGCCAGGGTGCGCGGCAGGCGCGCATCCAGCACGATGGTGCAGTCGGCGCTTTGACAGGTTCCGCTAAAGGCGGTGAATACCGTGCCGATCGGCAACGATTTGGCGCCGATGGTCAGGCTAAGCGCGGCGGCTAAGGCGAGTAGTAGCAACAATCCGGGCACGGCGACAGAGCGTACCGCGGTCGTAGAAAACGACATAACTGACATCCCTGATATGATAATGATAGTAATTATCGTTATCGATTTTATTCAGCTATGGTAGCATGACCCACAGGAAAAAGGGTATTAAAAATAACGACAAGGCGCTGTAATGAACCGACAATCCTGGCTGCTTAACCTCAGCCTGCTGAAAACTCACCCGGCGTTTCGCGCCGTTTTTATCGCTCGCTTTATCTCTATTCTGTCGCTTGGTCTGCTGGGCGTGGCCATCCCGGTGCAGATCCAGATGATGACCCATTCGACCTGGCAGGTCGGGTTGTCGGTGACCTTGACCGGCGCGTCGATGTTTATTGGCCTGATGGTGGGGGGCGTACTGGCTGACCGCTATGAGCGCAAACGCCTGATCCTGCTGGCGCGCGGCACCTGCGGCGTGGGCTTTGTCGGCCTGTGTCTGAACGCCCTGCTGCCGGAGCCGTCGCTGGCGGCGATTTATCTGCTGGGGATCTGGGACGGTTTCTTCGCCTCTTTAGGCGTGACCGCGCTGCTGGCGGCGACCCCGGCACTGGTGGGGCGGGAAAATCTGATGCAGGCCGGGGCCATCACTATGCTGACGGTGCGCCTGGGCTCGGTGATTTCGCCTATGATCGGCGGCCTGCTGCTGGCCTCCGGCGGCGTGGCGTGGAACTTCGGCCTGGCGGCGGCGGGGACGTTTATCACCACCTTAACCCTGCTGCGTCTGCCGCAGCTGCCGCCGCCTCCGCAGCCGCGTGAGCATCCGCTGCGTGCCCTGCTGGCGGGGCTAACCTTCCTCTGTCAGAGCCCGCTTATCGGCGGGATTGCGCTGCTCGGCGGCCTGCTGACCATGGCCAGCGCGGTGCGGGTGCTCTATCCGGCGCTGGCCGGGAGCTGGCAGATGTCGGCCGGACAGATTGGCCTGCTGTACGCCGCGATTCCGCTCGGCGCTGCGCTGGGGGCGTTGACCAGCGGCCAGCTGGCCCAGACCGTGCGGCCGGGCGCGCTGATGCTGGCGACGACGGTGTGCTCCTTTGTCGCCATTGCGCTGTTCAGCCTGATGCCACACTGGGCGTTGGGTGCGCTGTGCCTGGCGCTGTTTGGCTGGCTGAGCGCTATTAGCTCGCTGCTGCAGTACACCCTGATCCAGACCCAGACGCCGGAACATATGCTCGGGCGGATTAACGGTCTGTGGACCGCCCAGAACGTTACCGGCGACGCCATCGGCGCGGCGCTGCTCGGCGGGTTAGGGGCGGTGATGACGCCGGTCGCTTCCGCCAGCGCCAGCGGCTGGGCGCTGGCCCTCGTCGGCGTGCTGCTGGTGGGGCTGCTACGCGAGCTGCGCCGCTTCCAGCGCCCGGAAATCGTCAAAGAAAGTTAAGTAGGGGGCGATTGCACGGTGGCGGCTGCGCCTTACCGGGCCTGGGGGCGCGGGCATTGTAGGCCGGGCAAGCGCAGCGCCGCCCGGCAAAGCGTTCAGGCTGGGTTCCCGTCCTGATGGCACAGCCCGCGCTAGCCGAACAGGCTGGAGAGACGCTGGAGCACCAGCAGGGCGCTGTAGTAGTCAAGACGGAAGGTCTCGGTGCCCAGCGGGTAGACGCGTTTCCCTTCGACCGCCGGGAGATGCGCCAGCAGCGGATTGGCGTAGATGGCATCGACATCTTTCTGGTCGCCAGCGAACAGGAACAGGCTCTGGCCGTTCAGTCCGGCCGCCAGGTTCTCCCCGCCCAGCTGCACGATATCGTGGCGTTTGCCCTGGCTGTGGCTGGCGGGCAGGCCGCCTGGCAGCGTCGCCAGACTAAAGCCCAACTGCTGGAGCATCTGCCCCTGGGCCGATTCCGGCGTCCAGATATTGGCGCTGTGCGCGGCCGCGGTATAGACGAGGGCGGTGACCGGCTGTGGCGGCAGCTTCATTTTTTCTTTTAACGAAACGAGCTGTTTATTGAAGTCGGCGATGCGCGCGCTGGCCTGCTGCTCATGGCCGGTGATCTGCCCCAGCTGGGTGAGCAGCGTTTGCCAGCTTTTATCGTCATAGTTGATGACCAGCGTCGGGGCGATTGTTTTGAGCTGATCGTACAGCGGCAGGGCGGAGTCGCCGCCGGTGGCGCTCACCAGGATCAGATCCGGCATCTGGGCGGCCACCGCTTCCGCGCTCGGTTCGCCGATATACAACCGCGCCAGCTTGCGGGCTTTGGCGACCTCGCTCCACTGGCGCAGAAAGCCCTGGCTATCGGCCACGCGGTTGTTCGGGGTGGTGGCGCCGCTGGCGACCACCGGCGCGTCGATCGCCAGCAGCGAGCCGGTGAGGGTCACGCTGGTGGAGACAATGCGCAACGGCTGGCTCGGCAGGGTGTGTGTCCCGTAGCTGTCGGTGACCTGGCGCGGCCAGTCCGCCGCCTGGGCTGAGGTAATTCCTAAAAACAACAGCATGCCGGTCAGCGCACCGCGGCGGCAAAAAGAAGAGAAGTTCACGTCATCGCATCCTGATTCGAAGGGTAATAAATGCGTCTCATTTTCAACTTTGCGTTGACAGGATGCAAGCCAAAGTGGCGGCGCGATGACGTAACGCGGTTGACATGGCGGGCAATACCTTTTAGGTTAGCCAACCAAAATACAAATGATAATTATTCGTAATATATTTATCGTTTTTGGAGGATGATATGGAAACGTCACTGGCTGAGGATGTACAGAAACCTACCCGGACCTTGTCGCCGGACAGCTTCTTCTTTATGTCGCCGTACCGCAGTTTTAGCACCTCAGGCTGCTTCCGCCGCCTCTCAGCGCCCGCCGTCGGCGGCGATGCGCTGAACGGCGAGTTCCAGCAGCAGATGGCCGCCGCCTTTGCCGAGGCCCGGGCGGCGGGGATCCGCAAGCCGGTGATGGTCGGGGCCATCCCGTTCGACACCTGTCAGCCTTCCGAGCTTTATATCCCCGAGCGCTGGGAAGCGTTCTCGCGACCGGAAAAACAGCGTTCCGCCCGCTATGCCGCGCCGCTGGAGGCGATGGCGGTGGTGGAGCGCCGGGAGATCCCGGAGCAGGACGCGTTTCTAGCCATGGTGGAACGCGCCGCAGCGCTGACCGCCACCCCGGAAGTCGACAAAGTGGTGCTATCACGACTAATCGATATCACCACCCGCGATCCTGTCGATAGCGGTGCCCTGATGGAGCGCCTGATCGCTCAGAACCCCGCCAGCTTTAACTTCCATGTGCCGCTCGCCGACGGCGGCGTGCTGCTGGGCGCCAGCCCGGAGCTACTGCTGCGTAAAGAAGGGGCGCACTTCAGCTCACTGCCGCTGGCCGGCTCCGCCCGCCGCCAGCCTGACGATGTGCTGGACCGCGAAGCGGGCAACAGGCTGCTGGCGTCCGGCAAAGATCGCCATGAGCACGAGCTGGTGACCCAGGCGATGAAGAGCGTGCTGGGCCCGCGCAGCAGCCAGCTGTCGCTGCCGTCATCGCCGCAGCTGATCACCACCCCGACGCTCTGGCATCTGGCGACGCCGATCGAAGGCACGGCGCTGGCGGAAGAAAACGCCATGTCGCTGGCCTGCCTGCTGCACCCGACTCCGGCGCTGAGCGGCTTCCCGCACCAGGCGGCGAAGCGCCTGATTGCCGAACTGGAACCCTTCGACCGTCAGCTGTTCGGCGGCATCGTCGGCTGGTGTGACGATGAAGGCAACGGCGAATGGGTGGTGACCATCCGCTGCGCGCGTCTGCAGCAGCGTACGCTGCGCCTGTTTGCCGGCGCGGGCATTGTTCCGGCCTCCTCGCCGCTGGGCGAATGGCGCGAAACCGGCGTCAAACTGACCACCATGCTTAACGTATTTGGCTTGAATTAAGAGGCAAGGATGATTGCATTTACCCGTTGGCCGGATGAGTTCGCGGCCCGCTATCGTCAAAAAGGCTACTGGCAGGATCTGCCGTTAACCAATCTGATCACCCGTCACGCAGAAAACGACGCCGTGGCGATTATCGATGGCGATCGACAC
The DNA here is from genome assembly GCF_040062415.1 of Klebsiella sp. GG_Kp173. Classification (NCBI taxonomy): domain Bacteria; kingdom Pseudomonadati; phylum Pseudomonadota; class Gammaproteobacteria; order Enterobacterales; family Enterobacteriaceae; genus Klebsiella; species Klebsiella sp. GG_Kp173. Next base: position 13,011 of record NZ_JBEAFZ010000013.1, on the reverse strand, counting down.
ATTAGCTACCGCCAGTTTAACCAGCGGGTGGACAACCTTGCCTGCTCTCTGCAGCGTCAGGGACTGAAGCGCGGAGAAACCGCGCTGGTGCAACTGGGCAACGTCGCCGAGTTTTACATCACCTTCTTCGCGCTGCTGCGCATCGGCGTCGCGCCGGTGAACGCGTTGTTCAGCCACCAGCGCAGCGAGCTTAACGCCTACGCCGCGCAGATTAAGCCGGCGCTGCTGATCGCCGACCGCGAGCACGCGCTGTTTGCCGACGATAGCTTCCTCCATGCGTTTATCGCTGAACATGCTTCCCTGCGCGTGGCGCTGCTGCGTAACGACGGCGGCGAGCGCGATCTGGCGACGGAGATTAACCGCCCGGCGGATAACTTTATCGCCAACCCAACCCCTGCCGACGAAGTGGCCTTTTTCCAGCTCTCCGGCGGCAGCACCGGGACGCCGAAGCTGATCCCGCGTACCCATAACGATTACGACTACAGTATCCGCCGCAGCAACGAGATCTGCGGGATTAACGCTGAGACACGCTACCTCAACGCGCTGCCGGCGGCGCATAACTATGCGATGAGTTCCCCGGGTTCGCTCGGCGTTTTCCTCGCCGGCGGGCGGGTGATCCTCGCCGCCGACCCGAGCGCCACCCTCTGTTTCCCGCTGATTGAACAACATCAGATCAACGTTGCCTCGCTGGTGCCGCCGGCGGTCAGCCTGTGGCTGCAGGCCATTCACGAATGGGGCAGCAACGCGCAACTGCAATCGCTGCAGCTATTGCAGGTCGGCGGCGCGCGCCTGTCGGCGACCCTCGCCGCGCGCATTCCGGCGGAAATCGGCTGCCAGCTGCAGCAGGTGTTCGGCATGGCGGAGGGGCTGGTGAATTACACCCGCCTTAACGACAGCCCGGAGCGGATCATCCATACCCAGGGCTGCCCGATGTGCCCGGACGATGAAGTGTGGGTGGCAGATGCCGAGGGCAACCCGCTGCCACGCGGCGAAGTGGGCCGCCTGATGACCCGCGGGCCCTACACCTTCCGCGGCTACTACAACAGCCCGCAGCATAACGCGGAGGCCTTCGACGCCGAGGGTTTCTACTGCTCCGGCGATCTGATTTCGATCGATGAGGACGGGTATATCACCGTTCAGGGCCGGGAAAAAGATCAGATCAACCGCGGCGGCGAGAAGATCGCCGCCGAAGAGATCGAAAACCTGCTGCTGCGCCATGAGGCGGTGATCCACGCCGCGCTGGTCAGCATTGAAGACAATCTGCTGGGCGAGAAGAGCTGCGCTTACCTCGTGGTGACCTCGCCGCTGCGCGCCGTCGCGGTGCGCCGCTTCCTGCGCGAGCAGGGGGTGGCTGAATTTAAACTGCCGGACCGCGTGGAGTGCGTTGCCGCGCTGCCGCTGACGCCGGTGGGCAAAGTCGATAAGAAACAATTACGTCAGTGGCTGGCCGAAGGCAAGCTGGGCTGAAGGAGAACAGAAAATGGCAATCCCTAAATTACAGGCTTACGCGCTGCCGGAAGCCAGCGATATTCCGGCGAACAAAGTCAGCTGGGCCTTTGAACCTTCCCGCGCCGCGCTGCTGATCCATGATATGCAGGAATATTTTCTCAATTTCTGGGGCGAAAACAGCGCGATGATGGAAACAGTGGTGGCCAATATCGCCGCCCTGCGCGACTTCTGCAAACAGAACGGCATTCCGGTGTACTACACCGCCCAGCCGAAAGAGCAGAGCGATGAAGACCGCGCCCTGCTGAATGATATGTGGGGGCCGGGGCTGACCCGTTCGCCGGAGCAGCAGCAAGTGATTGCCGCCCTGGCGCCGGACGAAGACGACACCGTGCTGGTGAAATGGCGCTACAGCGCGTTTCATCGCTCGCCGCTTGAAGAGATGCTGAAAGAGAGCGGCCGCGACCAGCTGATCATCACCGGCGTTTACGCCCATATCGGCTGCATGACCACCGCCACCGACGCCTTTATGCGCGATATCAAACCGTTCTTTGTCGCCGACGCGCTGGCGGACTTCAGCCGCGAAGAGCACCTGATGGCGCTGAAATACGTCGCCGGCCGTTCCGGCCGCGTGGTGATGACCGAAGAGCTGTTGCCGCTGCCGGCCAGCAAAGCGGCGCTGCGCGCGCTGATCCTGCCGCTGCTCGACGAATCCGACGAACCGCTGGATGATGAAAACCTGATCGACTACGGTCTGGATTCGGTGCGGATGATGGCCCTCGCCGCCCGCTGGCGCAAGGTGCACGGCGATATCGACTTCGTGATGCTGGCGAAAAACCCGACCATCGACGCCTGGTGGGCGCTGGTTTCCCGCGAGGTGCAATAATGGCGACGCTGGATTTTCGCGGCCAGACCGTGTGGGTGACCGGCGCCGGTAAAGGCATTGGCTATGCCACCGCGCTGGCTTTTGTGGAGGCCGGGGCCAACGTCACCGGTTTCGACCTCGCCTTTGACGGCGAACGCTACCCGTTTGCCACCGAAACGCTGGACATCGCCGATGCCGACCGGGTACGCGAAGTGTGCCGCCGCCTGTTGGCGAACACCGAGCGATTAGACGTGCTGGTGAACGCCGCCGGGATCCTGCGCATGGGCGCCACCGACCAGCTGAGCGCGGAAGACTGGCGGCAGACCTTCGCGGTCAACGTCGGCGGGGCGTTTAATCTGTTTCAGCAGACGATGGCCCAGTTCCGTCGCCAGCGGGGCGGGGCCATCGTCACCGTCGCTTCCGATGCCGCGCATACGCCGCGTATCGGCATGAGCGCCTATGGCGCCTCGAAAGCGGCGCTGAAAAGCCTGGCGCTAACCGTCGGCCTTGAGCTGGCGGGCAGCGGGGTGCGCTGTAATCTGGTGTCGCCGGGCTCTACCGATACCGATATGCAGCGCACGCTGTGGGTCAGCGACGATGCGGAGCAGCAGCGGATCCGCGGTTTCGGCGAGCAGTTTAAGCTCGGCATCCCGCTGGGTAAGATTGCCCGCCCACAGGAGATCGCCAATACCATTTTGTTCCTCGCCTCTTCTCACGCCAGCCATATCACCCTGCAGGATATCGTGGTAGACGGCGGCTCGACGCTGGGGGCGTAAATGACCTGGAAACGAGCGCTCACGCTGGCGGCGCTGAACGCCAGTAGCGAAAACACCCTGGTGGCGCATCTGGGGATCGTCTACACCCGGCTGGAAGCTGGGCTGCTGGAGGCGGAAATGCCGGTGGATGCCCGCACCCATCAGCCGTTTGGCCTGCTGCACGGCGGGGCCTCAGCGGCGCTGGCGGAGACGCTGGGGTCGATGGCCGGCTGGCTGATGACCGAAGAGGGGCAGTGCGTGGTGGGTACCGAGCTGAACGCCACCCATCACCGGGCGGTCTCCAGCGGGAAAGTGCGCGGCGAGTGCCGCCCGCTGCATCTTGGCCGGCAGAGCCAGAGCTGGGAGATTGTGGTGTATGACGAGAAGGGGCGGCGCTGCTGCACCTGTCGTCTGGGCACCGCGGTGCTGGGCTAAGGAGCCGCTGTTTCCCCGGCTCGCGCTACGCTTAGCCGGGCTACGGTTTTGACGCCCGGCGGCGCTGCGCTTGCGCGGGCCTACGGTCTGCCCCGGCCTTTCGGGAATGTCTCAGCGATGTTGAGACCGCCAACACCGGCAGTTTCAGTCAGCATCGATGCCGTTGTAGGCCGGGTCAGCGCAGCGCCACCCGGCAAAATCACGGCGTAACTGGACCGATTCGGTCATCGACTGGCAACCCGCATAATCCTTTCATTCATTTTCCAGCCTTAAGTGATCTCGCTAGCAATGTGAGACAAATCTCTGTGGGTGGACGGCATCTGCGCTGTTTCGATGTTGTTAAATTCTGCGTTGTGATCTAGAAACAAAATGTAACATCCTGATTACCCTACCGGTGGACCACAACAATGAATAATTCAGGGAAATACCTTATCTGGGCACTGCTCTCCGTGATCGGAGCCTTTGCCCTCGGCTACATTGCTTTAAACCGGGGTGAGCAGATCAACGCGCTGTGGATTGTCGTCGCGGCAGTCTGCGTTTATCTGATCGCGTATCGTTTTTACGGCCTGTATATCGCCAAAACCGTGCTCGGCGTCGATTCGACGCGCATGACGCCCGCGGTGCGGCATAACGATGGCCTCGACTATGTCCCGACTGACAAAAAAGTGCTGTTCGGACACCATTTTGCCGCCATCGCCGGCGCGGGGCCGCTGGTGGGCCCGGTGCTTGCCGCGCAGATGGGCTATCTGCCGGGGATGATCTGGATCCTCGCCGGCGTGGTGCTGGCCGGGGCGGTGCAGGACTTTATGGTGCTGTTCGTTTCCACCCGTCGCGACGGCCGTTCGCTGGGCGAACTGGTGAAAGAGGAGATGGGGGCGACCGCCGGGGTGATTGCCCTGGTGGCGACCTTTATGATCATGGTGATCATCCTCGCGGTGCTGGCGATGATCGTGGTGAAAGCGCTGACCCACAGCCCGTGGGGAACCTATACCGTGGCCTTTACCATTCCGCTGGCGCTGTTTATGGGGATCTATATTCGCTATCTGCGCCCGGGGCGCATTGGCGAAGTGTCGGTGATTGGCCTGATATTCCTGGTGTTCGCCATTATCTCCGGCGGCTGGGTAGCGGAAAGCCCGACCTGGGCGCCGTTCTTTGACTTTACCGGCGTCCAGCTCACCTGGATGCTGGTGGGCTACGGTTTTGTCGCCGCGGTGCTGCCGGTCTGGCTGCTGCTGGCCCCGCGCGACTACCTCTCCACCTTCCTCAAAATCGGCACTATCGTCGGTCTGGCGATCGGCATTCTGATTATGCGTCCGACCCTGACCATGCCGGCGCTGACCAAATTTATCGACGGTACTGGCCCGGTATGGACTGGCAACCTGTTCCCGTTCCTGTTTATCACTATCGCTTGCGGCGCGGTGTCGGGCTTCCACGCCCTGATTGCCTCCGGTACCACGCCGAAGATGCTGGCGAATGAAAATCAGGCCTGCTTTATCGGCTACGGCGGCATGCTGATGGAATCCTTCGTGGCGATTATGGCGCTGGTCGCCGCCTGTATCATTGACCCGGGCGTCTACTTCGCGATGAACAGCCCGATGGCGGTGCTGGCGCCGGCGGGAACCACCGATGTGGTGGCGTCGGCGGCGCAGGTGGTGAGCGGTTGGGGCTTTGCGATTACCCCGGAAACGTTGACGCATATCGCTAATGAGGTGGGCGAGCAGTCCATTATCTCCCGCGCTGGCGGGGCGCCTACGCTGGCGGTGGGCATGGCCTACATTCTCCACGGCGCGCTGGGCGGGCTGATGGACGTCTCGTTCTGGTACCACTTTGCCATTCTGTTTGAAGCGCTGTTTATCCTGACGGCTGTGGATGCCGGCACCCGTGCGGCGCGCTTTATGCTGCAGGATCTGCTGGGTGTGATCTCCCCGAACCTGAAGCGTACTGATTCGTTACCGGCTAATCTGCTGGCGACGGCGCTGTGCGTGCTGGCGTGGGGCTACTTCCTGCATCAGGGGGTGGTCGATCCGCTGGGCGGTATTAACACCCTGTGGCCGCTCTTTGGTATCGCCAACCAGATGCTGGCGGGGATGGCGCTGATGCTCTGCGCAGTGGTGCTGTTCAAGATGAAACGTCAGCGCTATGCGTGGGTGGCGCTGGTGCCGACGGCCTGGCTGCTGATCTGTACCCTCACCGCCGGCTGGCAGAAAGCCTTCAGCCCGGACAATAAAGTGGGCTTCCTGGCGATTGCCAACAAGTTCCAGGCGATGATCGACAGCGGCAAAATCCCGGCGCAATATACCGAGTCGCAGCTGGCGCAGCTGGTGTTTAACAACCGTCTCGATGCCGGGCTGACCATCTTCTTTATGATCGTGGTGGTGGTGCTTGCGCTGTATTCTCTCAAGACCGCGTTGGCGGCGTTGAAAAACGATAAGCCAACGGCGAAAGAGACGCCGTACGAGCCGATGCCTGAAAACCTGGAAGAGATTGTGACCCAGGCGAAAGGGGCGCACTAACCTTTGTGCCGGGTGGCGGCTTCGCCTTACCCGGCCTACATTCCCTGTGAGATCAGAATCATGTTCGACACCCTTTCCAAAGCAGGTAAGTACCTGGGCCAGGCCGCCAAAATGATGATTGGCGTGCCGGACTACGATAACTACGTCGAGCATATGCGCGTCAACCATCCGGACCAGACGCCAATGACCTACGAAGAATTTTTCCGCGACCGCCAGGACGCCCGCTACGGCGGCAAGGGCGGGGCGAAGTGCTGTTAACCCTCTTTCGGGAGATAGAGGCTGATCTGCTCCTGCTTACAGCCGTAGATCGCCGCCAGCTTTTCGCGGGTGCGTTTTTGCGGACGGGAGTCCAGCGCTTCCAGCTGTGACACGGCGGACTGGCTGATACCGAGTTTCTCCGCCACCTCCTGCTGGGATAACCCACGCAGGATACGCCACGCGGCCTGCAGGCTGACGTTCTCGCTATGCATGATGTCGCACACTTCACCCGGTAAACCTACGTTATCGTAGATATCTGATTCGTAAGGGATGTCTTCCCAGTCGTTTTCATCATCGTCATCATACTCAAGCATGGCTAAACGCATGCGAAAATATTCACCGTAGGGAATGACAACATACTGTTTTTTTCCTTCTTCATCCTTGATGAACTGAATAGTCATATTCCGTATGCTCCTCATGAAGGTAGGTGGTGGTTGTCCGGCGTTTTACCGCCACTACGTAACAGGTATCACCCGGCGGGTCTCCGAAGGTGTAAATGACCCTGTAATCACCTAATCGCAACCTGTAGTGGTTTTCGGGAGAAGATAATTTCTTGATATCCGCGACAGGTGATGTTTTATCATCCATCTTCTCCAGCCTGAATTTAATGCGGTTCTGATATCGCGTATCGATTTTAGAAAATTGCTTCTCTGCTGTTTTTGACCAGACAATCTTCATCCGTACCTCCACTGTACGCCCACACAGAATATAAGGAAATAATAAGACTATTAGATAAATTCCGAATTTCTAATGGGTTACTGTAGAGCGGAGAAAAACCGGGAGAAAGCGGCAAAACGGGAACCGTCGAGGGTGCTCGGGAAGGCCTCTGCCGGACGACAGAGGCTTGCAGGAAATGTGCGATCAGGCGTTCAAACCACCGTCCACATCGAGACCGGTACCGGAGATCTGCCCGGCAGCCGGGCTGGCAAGGAAGGTGACCGCCGCCGCGATGTCTTCCGGCTGGCCGTAGTGGCCTAACGCAATAAGTTGACGCTGAGCATCGGCCTGCTCGCCGTCTTCCGGGTTCATATCGCTGTTGGTCGGGCCGGGATGGACGAGGTTAACGGTGATACCGCGGGGGCCTAAATCGCGCGCCAGGCCGCGGGTCAGGGAGTTGAGAGCGGACTTGGTCATTGAGTAAACCGCGATGCCCGGCTGCGCCACGCGGTTAGCCAGACAGCTGCCGATGTTGATGATGCGGCCGCCGTCGGACATATGCACCAGCGCCTCCTGGATAGCGATAACCACCCCACGAATATTGACGTTAATAAGCGCGTCAATGTCCGCCAGCGTCATGGACTCCAGCGGGCCGCCGCGCGCGATCCCGGCGTTGTTGACCAGAATATCCAGCCCGCCGAGGGAACGCGCCGCATGGGTCACAGCATCCTGTATCGCCTGCGCGCTGGCGCTGTCGGCCTGCACCGCTTCACCGTGCCTACCCAGCGCCTTTATTTCATCGGCGACCGCCTGGGCTTTATCGGCCGATTTTTCATACGTTATAACCACATCTGCGCCGGCGCGCGCCAGCGACAGCGCGATAGCGCGCCCCAATCCACGGCTGGCGCCGGTAACCAGCGCCTTCTTACCTGTTAAATCGATCTGCATGATGACCTCGTTGCGAGAGTGGTGAGCATCATCATTAGGTATAGACGGTCGGGGTGATTAACGGCTGAAGTATTCCACCTTCTCAAACGCCGCGCGCAGAACCCCAGGGGTTAAGGTCACCGGTAAATAATGAATCGACTCGCCCGGGCGCAGGGTATGGGCAATGACCCGGTCAAGCTCTGCGCGGTTATTGATATCAACCTCCAGCGCCGCCAGCGTCGCCGGCAGGTTAAAGCGCTGCCAGGCCTGCACCAGCTGCGCCAATACCTCATCCTGACCGAGCAGGGCGCTTTGCACCAGAATGCCGTAGGCCACCTTGGTGCCATGGAGGAATTTATCCGTCTGCGGCAGCACCGTCAGCCCGTTGTGCACCGCATGGGCGGCGGCGACCCGGGTGTAGCGTTCCCCCAGCCCGCCAACCATCCCGCCGCCGGCGATAACTGCATCCACCACATCGCGAAACGCCTGGGTCAGCTCGCCGCGGCGCTGGTCCGCCAGCGCCGTTTCGCTGCTGTCCAGCAGCACGTCGCGGATCGCCAGCGCGCCGTTAATCCCCAGCCGCACGGTGAGCGGCAGAGCCTCCGGCTGCGGCACCAGTACCACGGCCTCATACCATTTGGCTAAGGTGTCGCCAATGCCCGCCAGCAGGTACTCCGCCGGGGCGTTGAGAATGATGCGCGGCTCGACCAGCACCAGGAAATTCGCGTCATCGAACATCTCAAAATTCAGCGCCTGTCCGGCGTCGCTGTACCACACCGACAGCGGCGTCCACGCCGCGCAGGTGGCGGCGATGGTCGGGATGGCCACCAGCGGAACCCCCAGGCGGCGGGCCAGCACTTTCGCGCTGTCGAGCAGCGCGCCGCCGCCGACGCCAATCACTACCGCCCGATCGTCACCTGAGGCCTGCACCAGCCCCGCCACGTCGCGTTCGCTGCAGTGGCCGGTAAAGAGGATCTTTTTCGCTTCCGGCAGGTGGAAGGCCGCCGGCAGAAAAGGCTCGGCGCCGGCCAGGGCGCGCTCGCCATAGACCCACACCGCCCGCGACAACTGGTCGGCGTTAAAAAAATCGCTTAGCCGCTCAAGGCTGCCAGGGTGGGAAAAATAGTTGGCCGGGCCGGGCACGACGCGGATATCGCTGTTGCTCATGGAAGCTGTCCTTATTGGTGTTGGGCTAACCTGATGTTATGTCTGGACATCCAGATGGCTAATATTATTTCGTTGTATCTTATGCTTTTTACGCAGTTGTCAGCCAGCGGCGGCTATGAAAAATTCGTTAAATCAGAAGATTAATTGCCGCACGGGAGCAGTGATGAGCTCGAATCGCCTTGAGATGCATAACATTAGCCTGGCCTTCTCCGGCTTTCAGGCGCTGAACAAGGTGGCCTTCACCCTTTATGGCGGGTCGGTGCATGCCCTGACCGGCGCCAACGGCGCGGGTAAGTCGACACTGATGGCCGTGTTGTGCGGCACCCACGCCCACTATGAAGGCGAGGTGACGATCAACAACCAGCCGGTCACCATTCGTTCGCCGCGGGATGCCAAACAGCTGGGGATCCACCTGGTGCAGCAGGAGGTGGACGTGGCGCTGGTGCCGGGCCTGAGCATTGCCGAAAACATCATGCTGGACAGGCTGGCTGAGCCGGGGACGACCTTCCGCTGGGCGCGGGTTCGGCAGCTGGCGCGCGAGGCGCTGGCGCAGCTGGACGTGGCGCTGGACGTCAGGCGCTCTATTGATAGCTGCACCCTTGCTGAAAAACAGCAGATCCTGCTGGCCCGCGCCCTGTCGCACCATTGCCGCTTTTTGATTCTGGATGAACCCACCGCGCCGCTGGATCAGCATGAAAGCGAACGCCTGTTTGCGGTGGTGCGCCGTCTGCAGCAGCAGGGGATCGGGGTGGTGTTTATTTCGCACCGTATTCACGAGCTGAAGGCGATCTGCGACACCCTGACGGTGCTGCGTGACGGGCGGCTGATTGAGAGCGGCCCGATGGCGCCGCTGAGCGGGGAACAGATTGTCGAAAAGATGCTGGGCCACGAGCTGAGCGATATCTTCCCGCCGCCGCGACCGCCGCACGGTGAAGAAGTGCTGCTGCAGGTAGAAGGGCTGCACGATGAGGCGCTGCTGCAGGATATCTCGCTGCGCCTGCGCAAGGGGGAAATTCTTGGTATCGCTGGGCTGGCCGGCGCGGGCAAAACTGAGCTGTGCAAAGCGCTGTTCGGCGCCAGCAAAAGCCGGGTACAGCGCGGCGAGCTGAACGGCCAGCCGTGGCGGCCGCGCGATCCGGCCGATTCGGTAGGGCGCGGCCTGGCGCTGGTCCCGGAGGAGCGGCGCAAAGAGGGCATTTTCATCGAAGAGCCGATCGCGATGAACCTGGCGGTCAGCGCCGATAACCACTTTTCGCGCTGGAGCCTGTTCGGCCATCGGCAGGCCTGGCGCTGGGCGGAGGAGGTGATTGCCCGCCTTGGCGTGCGCGCCACCGGTCCCGGTCAGACGCTGCGCCGTCTTTCCGGCGGCAATCAGCAGAAGGTGGCCATTGGCAAATGGCTGCGCAGTCATGCCAATGTTTTGATTTTTGACGAACCGACCAAAGGGGTCGATGTGAAAGCGAAAACCGATCTGTTCATGCTGATCGATGGTCTGGCGCGGGAAGGCAAAGGGGTGATTTATGCCTCGGGTGAATTCGCCGAGCTGGTCGGTTTATGCGACCGCATCTGCGTACTGTGGGACGGACGGATCGTGGCGGAGATCCCCGGCGCGGAAGCCCGGGAAGAGACACTGCTTTATTATTCAACCGGAGGAGCGGCAGCGTGAGCAAGGCCCTGGCAGTGAACGCGACGGTATCGGGCCGTCAGCGATTTTTTGATTTTCTCTATAAGTGGGGCATGTTGCTGACCGTGGTGCTGCTGGTGGCGGTCTTTGGCCTCGCCTCGGACAATTTCCTTGACCCGTTCAACATCATCAATATTCTGCGCTCGATTGCCATCGTGACGGTGATTGCCATTGGGGTGTCGATTTCCCTCACCATCGGCGGCTTCGATCTGTCCGTCGGATCGACGGCATCGCTGGCCAACGCTCTGGTGATCTCCCTGTTCGTCTGGCATGGCCTGGGGACCACCGAAGCAATCCTGATCACCCTCGTGCTCTGCACTCTGGTAGGGCTGTTTAACGCCTTTCTGATCGTGGTGCTGCGCATCCCCGACATGCTCGCCACCCTGGCCAGCCTGTTTGTGATTCAGGGGGTGGCGATGACCTACAGCTACGGCGGGTCGATTACCGAAAACATGGTGCTGCCGAGCGGCGAGATGGCGGAAGGCACCATCCCGGCGGCGTTTGGCTCGCTGGGCCAGGTGCCGACTATCGTCATCATCATGCTGGTGGTAACGCTGGTCGCCCAGCTGGCGCTGTCGTTCACCACCCACGGCCGGCGGATGTACGCCATCGGCGGCAACCCGGAGGCGGCGCGGCTCTCCGGCCTGCGGATCACGCGTTATAAAGTGGCGGCGTATGTGATTGCCTCGCTGCTGGCCGGGCTGGGCGGCATTCTGCTGGCCTCGCGCATCGGATCCTCGCAGGTTAATGCCGGCGGCGGCTATTTGATGGACGCGGTGGCGGCGGCCTGGATCGGCTTTTCGCTGGCCGGTTCCGGGAAACCGAACGCCCTGGGGACGCTGGTGGGGGCGGTGATCCTCGGCGTGCTCTCCAACGGCCTGGTGATGCTCTCGGTGCCGTATTACGCGATGGACATTATTAAAGGGCTGGTACTGGCTGGCGCGCTGGCACTGACCTATTTTCAGCGCCGTACTTAACATTTTACAGGGTAAACCGCATGAAAAAGATCGCACTCTCTCTCATTACGCTGGGTCTGCTGCAGTCGACGGCGGCGCTGGCCACCGCCCCGACGCCGGTGCCGGCGGCCATTGCCGAACACAACGGCCCGATCCGCATTGCCGTGATCCGCAACCTGGGGTCTGACGATAACACCACCCAGTTTGTCGCCGGGGCGCTGCAGGAAGGCAAAAAGCTCGGTTTCAAAATCAGCACCTTCCTGAGCAACGGCGATGACGCCAAGTTCCAGGACTTCGTCAACCAGGCGATCAGTCAGAAATATGACGGCATTATTCTCTCCCAGGGGCGTGACCCCTATTCGACGGCCCTGGTGAAGAAGGCGGTGGACGCCGGGATTAAAGTGGCGGTGTTCGATACTGCGGTGAGCGGTGAGATCCCGGGAGTGACGGTCAGCCAGCAGGATGACGCCTCACTGACCGAGCTCTCCTTTGGCCAGCTGGTGAAAGACTTCAACGGCAAGGCCAACATCGTCAAGCTGTGGGTGGCGGGCTTCCCGCCGATGGAGCGCCGTCAGGCGGCTTACCAGACACTGCTGAAGCAAAATCCGGGAATTAAAGAGCTGGAGTCGATCGGCGCCGTTTCATCCGATGTGCAGGGCGACACCGCTAACAAGGTGGGGGCGATCCTCGCCAAGTATCCGAAAGGGAAAATCGACGCTATCTGGGGCACCTGGGATGCCTTTAGCCAGGGGGCCTATAAAGCGCTGAAAGAGAACGGCCGCACCGAGATCAAACTCTACAGCATTGATATTTCTAACCAGGATCTGCAGCTGATGCGCGAAGCCGGCAGCCCGTGGAAGGTGAGCGTGGCGGTGGATCCGAAGCTTATCGGCGCGACCAACGTGCGGCTGATCGCTAATAAGATTGCCGGCGAGCCGACGCCAGCCACCTACGACTTCAAGGCGGCGGCGATCCCGCAGGCGCTGCTGGCGGCCCAGCCGGGGGCGGTGAACGTGGCCTCGCTGGGGAAAATCATTCCGGGCTGGGGCCAGACGGAAGACTTTATCGCCCCGTGGTTCGCGACGCTGGAAGCGAAAAACAAATAAAACGAAGCCGGGTGGCGGTGGGGCGGTCTGGTGCCCTCACCCCGGCCCTCTCCCGCAGGGAGAGGGGGAACACCAACTGCACCCGTAGGCCCGGTAAGCGTAGCGCCACCGGGCGTAAGGAATCCACTATGTCAGCATTACCTTCCCCCGAATACAGCCGCAATATGCGGCTGATTGGCCATAGCGACAGTAATAATGCCGATGTCAGTCTTTACCACCACTTAGTTTGCCGTTTAACCAGA
>NZ_JBEAFZ010000012.1:0-43556 GCF_040062415.1 Klebsiella sp. GG_Kp173 | reverse complement strand
TACGCTTAGCCGGGCTACCGGTCCTGGCCGGAACGCCACTCTGTAGGCCGGGTAAGGCGAAACCGCCACCCGGCATAAAGCGGCTTCATCCCCCATCCAGTTCCCCGGCGGCGCTTCGCCTGGCCGGGCTACAGGTCCTGGCCGGAACGCCACTCTGTAGGCCGGGTAAGGCGAAGCCGCCACCCGGCATAAAGCGGCTCATTTTGTGATCAAGTTAAAGTAAATCATCCCTGACGATTTTATTTAGTAAAAGTTTTACTAAAATGAGGTTTATCTTATTAAGCCGTTCAGGGAGGCGATATGAATCGCTGGGAAAACCTTCAACTCACTCATGAAAACAGGCTGCCGCCGCGGGCGTATTTCTTCTCTTACGACTCACTGGCCCAGGCGCGGACCTTCGCCCGCGAAACCAGCAGCCGCTTCCTGTCTCTCAGCGGGCAGTGGAACTTCCGCTTTTTCACCAACCCGCTGCTGGTACCGGAGAGCTTTACCTCGTGCTTTCAGAACGAGTGGGGGCCGATTACCGTACCGGGTATGTGGCAGATGGAGGGCCACGGTCAGCTGCAGTACACCGACGAAGGTTTCCCCTTCCCCATCGACGTGCCGTATGTTCCGACCGATAACCCGACCGGCGCCTACCAGCGCCTGTTCACCCTCGGCGACGGCTGGCAGGGCAAACAAACCATCATCAAATTCGATGGCGTCGAAACCTATTTCGAAGTCTACGTTAACGGCCAGTACATCGGCTTTAGCAAAGGCAGCCGCCTGACCGCCGAGTTCGATATCAGCGCGGCGGTGAAAACCGGCGACAACCTGCTGTGCGTGCGCGTGATGCAGTGGGCGGACTCCACCTATATTGAAGATCAGGACATGTGGTGGTCGGCGGGCATTTTCCGCGACGTCTATCTGGTGGGGAAAAATCCGCTGCACGTGCAGGATTTCACCGTGCGCACCGATTTTAACGATGACTACATCGACGCGACCCTCTCCTGCCAGCTGACGCTGGAAAACCTGGCTCCGCAGACGGCGGCGGCGACGCTGGAATATACCCTGTTCGACGGCGAAAAGGCACTTTATTCGGGCAACGTCGGTCAACTGCAGGTCAGTCAGCAGCTGAACACCGGCTTCACGATTGATGTGAGCGCGCCGCAGCAGTGGTCGGCGGAAAGCCCGTATCTCTATCATCTGGTGCTGACGTTAAAGAACGCCGCCGGCGAGGTGCTGGAAATCATCCCGCAGCGCGTCGGTTTCCGCGATATCAAAGTGCGTGACGGCCTGTTCTATATCAATAACCGCTACGTGATGCTGCACGGCGTAAACCGCCACGATAACGATCATCTGAAAGGCCGCGCGGTCGGCATGGATCGCGTGGAAAAAGATCTGCTGCTGATGAAGCAGCACAACATCAACTCGGTTCGCACCGCCCACTACCCGAACGACCCGCGTTTCTATGAAATGTGCGATATCTACGGACTGTTCGTGATGGCGGAAACCGACGTGGAGTCCCACGGTTTCGCCAACGTCGGCAACCTCAGCGCCATCACTAACGACCCGGCCTGGGAACACATCTACGTTGAGCGCATCGTGCGCCACGTCCACGCGCAGAAAAACCATCCGTCGATCGTCATCTGGTCGCTGGGTAACGAATCCGGTTATGGCTGCAACATCCGCGCCATGTACCACGCCACTAAAGCGCTGGATGATACCCGGCTGGTGCACTACGAAGAGGATCGCGACGCCGAGGTGGTGGATATCATCTCCACCATGTACACCCGCGTGCCGCTGATGAACGAATTTGGCGAACATCCGCATGAAAAACCACGCATTATCTGTGAGTACGCCCATGCGATGGGCAACGGTCCCGGCGGATTAACCGAATACCAGAACGTCTTCTACCAGCACGACTGCATCCAGGGCCACTACGTGTGGGAATGGTGCGATCACGGTATTCAGGCCACCGACGAAAACGGCGCGGTGTGGTACAAATTCGGCGGCGATTATGGCGACTACCCGAACAACTACAACTTCTGCCTCGATGGTCTAATTTTCTCCGACCAGACGCCGGGGCCGGGCCTGCGCGAATACAAACAGGTCATCGCCCCGGTGAAAGTACAGGCGCGGGATATCTGCCGCGGCGAACTGCGAGTGGAAAACAAACTGTGGTTCTCCACTCTCGATGACTACACCCTGCGCGTTGAAGTGCGCGCCGAAGGCGAAACGCTCTCCAGTCAGCTGCTGAAAGTGAAAGACCTGGCGCCGAATAGCGGCCGCGACCTGCAAATCGCCCTGCCGCAGCTCGACGAGCGTGAAGCTTTCGTCAACATCATGGTGACCAAAGATTCGCGTACCCCGTATAGCGAAGCTAATCACGATATCGCCGTCTATCAGTTCCCGCTTAAAGCGCGAACCGCCGCGCGAACCCCGCTGTTAAACGCCAGCGCCACGCCGCTGCAGATTGTCGATGAACGCCTCAGCTACACCATCTGCGGCCATAACTTCCGCGTGGTGTTCAGTAAGGTCAGCGGCAAACTGAGCGAATGGCAGGTCAACGGCGTCGACCAGGTAACCCGCGAGCCGAAGATCAATTTCTTCAAGCCCATGATTGATAACCATAAACAGGAATACGAAGGACTGTGGCAGCCGGCCCACCTGCAGATAATGCAGGAACATCTGCGCGAATTCAGCGCCGAAATAGAGGGCGAAACGGTGGTGATCACCACCCGCAGCGTAATTGCGCCGCCGGTGTTCGACTTCGGTATGCGTTGTACCTATCGCTGGCAGATTACCCCACAGGGCCACATCAACGTTGAGCTGGCCGGCGAGCGCTACGGCGACTATCCGCACATCGTCCCGTGCATCGGCTTTATGCTGGGCATTAACGGTGAGTTCGACCAGGTGAACTACTATGGCCGCGGACCGGGCGAGAACTACGCCGACAGCCAGCAAAGCAACATCATTGATATCTGGCATACCACCGTCGACGATATGTTTGTCAATTATCCGTTCCCGCAGAACAACGGCAACCGTCAGCACGTGCGCTGGGCATCGTTCAGCGACCGCCACGGCAGCGGTCTGCTGGTCGTACCGCGCAATCCGCTCAATATCAGCGCCTGGCATTATACGGCGGAAAACCTGCACGCCGCCCAGCACTGCAACGAACTACAGCGCAGCGATGACATCACTCTGAATATCGATGCGCAACTGCTCGGCCTCGGCTCCAACTCCTGGGGCAGCGAAGTGCTGGATAGCTGGCGCGTCTGGCTCAACACCTTCAACTATGGCTTTACGCTGCTGCCGCTGGAGGGCGGATGCGGCACCTCGCAGGTACTGGCGAACCATAGCTTCGGCGCCGGTTTCTTTTCCCCCGTTGCACACAGCGAGGCTGAACAATGAGAATTCTCGATAATTTAGAACAGTTTAAGCAGGTTTATCATAGCGGCCGCAAATGGCAGCGCTGCGTGGAAGCCATCAATAACATCGACAACATCCGCCCGGGCGTGGCGCATTCCATTGGCGATTCGCTCTCCTATCGAGTGGAAACCGATAGTACGACCGACGCGCTCTTTGTTGGCAACCGCCGCTACTTTGAGGTGCACTATTACCTGCAGGGGCAGCAGAAAATCGAGTTTGCCGCCAAAGAAAATCTGCAAACTGTCGCCTGCTACCGCGACGAAACCGATCGCGAATACCTGAAAGGGATCGGTGAAACGGTGAAGGTTCACGAAGGGCAGATGGTGATTTGCGATATCGACGAAGCCTACCGCTTTATCTGCGATGCGCCGGTAAAAAAAGTGGTGCTGCGAGTCACGGTTGAAGACGGCTACTTCCTCAATAAGTAAACCCGCGTTAAGCGACAAGGGAGGTCAACGGGTACGCCCGTTGGCCTTTCGGTTCCAGCCCGCTGCGGCGGGTAGATGAATGATTGGAGGACGTATGTCCGAAGCTGTACGTGCCAAAATCGGCAAGTTCGCGCTGTTATCGATGGCCTTTACCGCCGTCTTTAACGTGCGAAATATCGTCAATAACAACATTGAGTTAGGGCTCAGTTCCGCGCCTATCTTCTTATTCGCCACTATCGTTTACTTTATCCCGTTCGTGTTTATCATCGCCGAATTCGTCTCGGCCAATAAACACTCCGAATCCGGGATGTACGCGTGGCTGAAGCAGCCGCTGGGCACACGCGCCGCCTATCTTGGTTCCTTCCTCTACTGGTTTGTGAACCTGTTCTTTTTCCTCTCGCTGTTGCCGAACGTGGTGGCCTACGCCTCATACGCGATCACCGGTTACGCGATCCCCTTCTCGCCGATGGTGACCTCGCTTATCTCCATCGTGCTGTTCGCCATGGCTACCCATATATCCACCAAAGGGGCGACCTGGCTGGGTAAAATTTCCGAATGCGTGGCCTACGGCGTGTTCGCTTTGTTCGCGATTTACGTCGTCGGCGCGCTGACCGCGCTGGGTTCCGGTCACGTCCCGGCGCAGCCGATTACCCTGGCGGCGATGGAACCGACCATCAACTGGGCGACGCTCGGTATTATGTGCTGGATTTTCCAGGCCGCGGGCGGCGCGGAAACCGTTGCCGCCTACCTCAACGACACCAAGGGCGGGCAGAAATCCTTTATTAAAGTCATCATCACCGCCGGGGTGCTGATTGGCGGTATGTATGCCTTAGGTTCGCTGCTGGTTAACGTCTTTGTCGCCCGAGAGAACCTGACCTACGCCGGCGGAATGGTGGAAATCTTTACCGGTCTCGGCGCCTACTTTCACATTTCTGAAGCGCTGATGGGCCGCTTCGTTGGCATCATTCTGTTTATCGCCATCTTCGGCAGCATGATGATGTGGACCGCCGCGCCGGTCAAAATCCACTTCTCGGAAATCCCGAAAGGTATCTACGGCCAGAAAACCACCGAGTTGAACGCTCACGGCGTGCCGGTACGCGCCGCCTGGTGGCAGTTCCTGTTCGTCTTCCTGATGCTGATAGTTAACGGCTTCGGCTCCGCCAGCGTGCAGCAGATGATGAACACCGCCATTAATCTCACCGCCGGTACCGCCATGCTGCCGCCGCTGTTCATCATGGTCGCCTACTTCGTCTTCCGCTGGAAACACGATGACACGCCGCGCGATTTCCGTATGGGCTCAAGGAAAGTGGGCATGAGCGTGGTATCGATGCTGATAGTGATTTTCGTGGTTAGCATGACCGCTTCGGCCTTCCCGCCAGGCGTCGATCTGGTTAACGCTTTCTTTATCAACGTCTTTATGACCGCGGTCTTCTCCGGCCTGGCGTGGTGGTGGATCACCCGCTTTGAAAAAAAGCAGCAACGTCTGCGCGCCGCGGCGCCGGTTAACGCTGCCGCCGCCGGTAAATAACATTCCTGTTGTCCCGTCAGCCCCTCATCGGCTGGCGGGATTTTTTTAACCCTCGCCTGATTACGTATTACTCAACCTTTTTCGTGATCGAGTTAAAGCTATTCGGTTTCTTTACTTCTATTTACTAAAACTTTTACTAAAATCGACATTAATTCTTAACTACCTCTACCCTACAAACAACACAACCCCCTTCAGCGACCCTCTGAAGGACAATGTGTGGAGATGTGTTATGTCTGATACTAAACGTAATACCATCGGCAAGTTCGGCCTGTTATCGCTGACCTTTGCCGCCGTTTACAGTTTCAATAACGTCATCAACAACAATATCGAACTGGGGCTGGCGTCGGCGCCGATGTTCTTCCTCGCTACCCTGTTCTACTTCATTCCGTTTTGCCTGATTATCGCCGAGTTCGTGTCACTGAATAAAAACTCCGAGGCCGGGGTTTACGCCTGGGTGAAGAGTTCGCTCGGCGGCCGTTGGGCGTTTATCACCGCCTATACCTACTGGTTCGTAAACCTGTTTTTCTTCACCTCGCTGCTGCCGCGCGTGATCGCCTATGCCTCTTACGCCTTCCTCGGCTACGAATACATTCTGACGCCGTTCGCCACTACCGTGTTGAGCATGGCGCTGTTCGCTTTCTCCACCTGGATCTCCACCAACGGCGCGAAAATGCTGGGGCCTATCACCTCCGTCACCTCATCGCTGATGCTGCTGCTGACGCTCTCTTATATTCTGCTGGCCGGTTCCGCACTGGTGGGCGGCGTGCAGCCAGCGGATCCGATCACCGTCGAAGCGATGATCCCTAACTTCAACTGGGCGTTCCTCGGTATTACCACGTGGATCTTTATGGCGGCGGGCGGCGCGGAATCGGTGGCGGTGTACGTCAACGATGTGAAAGGCGGCTCGAAATCCTTCGTTAAAGTGATCATCCTCGCCGGGATCTTCATCGGCGTGCTGTACTCGATCTCCTCCGTGCTGATCAACGTCTTCGTCAGCAGCAAAGAGCTGAAGTTTACCGGCGGATCGGTGCAGGTGTTCCACGGCCTGGCGGCTTACTTTGGCCTGCCGGAAATGCTGATGAACCGCTTCGTCGGCCTCGTTTCGTTTACCGCGATGTTTGGCTCGCTACTGATGTGGACCGCCACTCCGGTTAAGATTTTCTTCTCGGAAATTCCCTCCGGCATCTTTGGTAAAAAAACCGTCGAGCTCAATGAGAACGGTGTCCCGGCGCGCGCGGCCTGGATCCAGTATCTGATCGTTATTCCACTGATGATCATCCCGACGCTGGGATCCAACACCGTGCAGGATCTGATGAACACCATCATCAACATGACCGCCGCCGCTTCCATGCTGCCGCCGCTGTTCATCATGCTGGCCTACCTCAACCTGCGCCGCAAGCTCGACCATCTGCCGCGCGATTTCCGCATGGGCTCGCGTACCACCGGCATCGTGGTGGTATCCATGCTAATTGTGATTTTCGCCATCGGTTTCGTCGCCTCAACCTTCCCAACCGGCGGCAACATCCTGACCATTATTTTCTACAACGTTGGCGGGATCGTGATTTTCCTTGGCTTCGCGTGGTGGAAATACAGCAGATACGTCAAAGGATTAACACAGGAACAACAACAAATAGAAGCGGCTCCGGCTTCCCATACCTCTTAAATACCTTAAAAAAATGAAAACTAACTCTTACTTATACGGGGCACTCGTTGCCCTGGCTTTTTGCGCCCCTGCGGCGGCCGCGGAGACCGTCCATCCGGCCGAGCACGACGATACCAAAACGCCGGAATTAACCACCACCTCCTATCGCTTTTACGGCGAGTTGGGGGTTGGCGGATACATGGATTTAGAAGGCGAGGACAAACATAGATACAGCGATGGCACCTATATCGAGGGCGGGCTGGAGGTCAAAAACGGCCACTGGTTCGGGCTGATTTACGGCGAAGCCTGGACGGTACAGGCCGATAGCCAGGGCAATGCCTGGACGCCCGGCCACAGCTGGGGCGGCGTGGAAGGCGGCCTTAACCGCCTCTATGGCGGCTATAAAACCGATAACAACACCGAGATCATGCTCAGCCTGCGCCAGGATTCGTCGCTGGACGACCTGCAGTGGTGGGGCGACTTTACCCCCGATCTGGGTTATGTGATCCCCAATACCCGCGACATCATGTACGCGCTGAAAGTACAAAACCGCAGCGGCGATTTCCGCTATAGCGTCACCGCCACGCCGGCCGGTCATCACGATGAAAGCAAGGCCTGGCTGCACTTCGGCAAATATGATCGCTATGACGATAAGTACACCTACCCGGCAATGGTCAACGGCTACGTTCAGTACGACATCGTCAAAGATGTCACCTGGATGAACGGCCTTGAAGTGACCGACGGCACCGGACAGCTATTCCTGACCGGCGTTCTGTCGCCCAATCTGGCCTTCCGCGCCTGGCACCATACCGGCCGCGCCAAAGGGCTGGATGTTCCCGGCAGCGAAACCGGCTTTATGGCCAGCGCCATGTATGAAGCATTAAGCGGACTCTACTTCTCCACCGCATACAGCTACGCCAAACACCGCCCGGACCACGCCGCTGATGAAACCACCGCGTTTATGCAATTTGGCATCTGGTACGAATACGGCGGCGGGCGTTTCGCCACCGCCGCCGACAGCCGTTTCTATACCAGCAACGCCAGCGGCGACCCGAGCGACAAAATTTTCCTGATGCAATACTTCTACTGGTAACAAGGAGCCGAGATACCATGAACCTCACCACTACGCTGACGCCGCTGGCCTGCGCGCTGATGCTGAGTTTTTCCGCCCACGCCGTCACCGCGCAGGCGTTTAAAAACGTCATCGACCGCAGCGGCACGCCGCAGTATATGCAGGATTTCGACGCCGATGACCACCAGCGCTTCAACCCCTTCTTCGACCTCGGGGCGTGGCACGGCCACCTGCTGCCCGACGGCCCGGCGACCATGGGCGGCTTCCCCGGCCCGGCGCTGCTGACCGAAGAGTACATCAACTTTATGGCCACCAACTTCGATCGCCTGACGGTGTATCAGAACGGCAAAAAAGTCGATTTCACCCTGCAGGCCTGGAGCCTGCCCGGCGCGCTGAAACAAACGCTGACCGCCCCCGGCGTGAAGGTGGAGATGACGCTGCGCTTCGCCAGCGCCCACACTTCGCTACTGGAGACCAAAATCACCAGCAACACTCCGCTGAAGCTGGTATGGGATGGCGAACTGCTGGACAAACTGGCCGCCAAAGAGGGTAAAGCGCTATCGGACAAAACCATTGATGAAGCTTTCCCGGGCTATCAGCGCCGCCTGAGCGCCACGCCCGACGGCCTGACGGTCAGCTTTGGCAAAGTTCGCGCCGCCTCTGACCTGATGACTTCCGGTGAATCGCAGTATCAGATCCATCGTTCGCTGGTAACCGAGACCCGTATCGACGGTCATCGCTTTACCAGCAGCGCGGAGATCCGCGGCTCCACCATCCTGTACACTACCTATTCGCACCTACTTACCGCGGAGCAAGCGCGACAGGAAAAAGCGCAAATCCGCGATATTCTGGCGCGCCCGGCGTATTATCTCGCCGCCTCCGAACAGCGCTGGGACGGCTATCTGCAAAAAGGGCTCATTAATCCGGACGCCACCGCCGAACAGACTCGCGTAGCGGTGAAAGCCATTGAGACGCTCAACGGCAACTGGCGCGCGCCGGGCGGCGCGGTGCATTACCACACCGTCACCCCATCCGTGACCGGCCGCTGGTTCTCCGGCAACCAGACCTGGCCGTGGGATACCTGGAAGTAAGCCTACGCCATGGCCCACTTCAACCCGGATATCGCCAAAGAGAATATCCGCGCCGTCTTCTCCTGGCAGATTAAAGCCAATGATAAGGTGCGTCCGCAGGATGCCGGTTTTGTGCCCGATCTGATTGCCTGGAACCTGAGCCCCGAGCGCGGCGGCGACGGCGGCAACTGGAACGAACGCAACACTAAGCCAAGCCTCGCGGCCTGGTCGGTGATGGAGGTGTATAACGTCACCAAAGATAAAGCGTGGCTGGAAGAGATGTATCCGAAGCTGGTGGCCTATCACGACTGGTGGCTGCGCAATCGCGACCATAACGGTAACGGCGTGCCGGAATATGGCGCGACCCGCGATAAGGCGCACAACACTGCCGACGGCGCCATGCTGTTCACGGTGAAAAAAGGGCAAACCGAGCAGACGCTTTCCGGCCTCAGCGCCTACGAGCAGGTGACGGCCAAAGGCGATTACGACAGCCTCGAAATCCCGGCGCAGGTAGCGGCATCGTGGGAATCCGGGCGAGACGATGCGGCGGTATTTGGTTTTATCGATAAAGAACAGCTGGATAAATATGTCGCCAACGGCGGCAAACGCAGCGACTGGACGGTCAAATTCGCCGAAAACCGCGACCGCGACGGCAACCTGCTGGGGTATTCGCTGCTTCAGGAGTCGGTCGATCAGGCCAGCTATATGTACAGCGATAACCACTATCTGGCGCAGATGGCGACCGTTATTGGCAAAGCGGAAGAGGCAAAGCGCTATCAGGCGCTGGCGGCGAAGCTGGCGGATTATATCAATACCTGCATGTTCGACCCGCAGACCCGCTTCTATTACGACATTCGTATCGAGGAACAACCGCTAGCCAACGGCTGCGCCGGTAAACCGATCGTCGAGCGCGGCAAAGGGCCGGAAGGCTGGTCGCCGCTGTTTAACGGCGCGGCGACGCAGCAACATGCTGACGATGTGATTTCGGTGATGCTCGACCCGAAAGAGTTCAACACCTTTGTGCCGCTGGGCACCGCCGCACTGACCAACCCGGCCTTTGGCGCCGATATTTACTGGCGTGGACGGGTGTGGGTGGATCAGTTCTGGTTCGGCCTGAAGGGAATGGAGCGCTACGGTCATCGCGATGAGGCGCTGAAGCTGGCGGACGCCTTCTTCCAGCACGCCAAAGGCTTAACCGCCGATGGCCCGATTCAGGAGAACTACAATCCGCTGACTGGCGCCCAGCAGGGGGCGCCCAACTTCTCGTGGAGCGCGGCGCATTTATATATGTTGTATAACGAGTTTTTCCGTAAGCCGTAGCGTTTTCCCCTCACCCTAACCCTCTCCCACAGGGAGAGGGAACCGTTCGAAGCCGCTTTTCTCCCTCTCCCCTCGGGAGAGGGTCGGGGTGAGGGCTCGTCTCACACCTGCGGCAGCAGGCCGATAAAGCTGCGCTTCTGCCGCGGCTGCGACATCATCTCCTCCAGCTTTTCGACGCAGGCTAAATAGTGCGGCGTCTTCTTATGCGCCAGCACCGCCTCATCGTCTTTATAGGCTTCGTAGATAAAAAAGCGGGTTTTCACCTCTGGATCCTGCAGGACATCAAAGCGCAGGTTGCCCGGCTCCCGCAGCGCGCCTTCGTGGTTGGCGCGAAATACCTCGAGAAACTCATCGACCCGCTCGGGTTTGATATTGATCTCCACCAGCGTCACGTTCATTTCCGCTCTCCCTGTTTCTCTTCCTGCCAGAACTGGTACGCTTCGCGCGCGTTCAGATTCTCATGCACCACCTTTTTCACCGCCTTCAGCATCGCCCGTGGGGCGCTGGACTGGAAGATATTGCGTCCCATATCCACCCCGGACGCCCCCTGGTCGATCGCCCGCCAGCACATCTCCAGCGCCTCATGCTCCGGCAGCTTTTTGCCCCCGGCGATGACGATCGGTACCGGGCAGCTGGCGGTCACTTTCTCAAAACCGTCCTCAACAAAATAAGTCTTCACAAACTGCGCCCCCATTTCGGCGGCAATCCGGCTGGCCAGCGAGAAGTAGCGGGCGTCGCGGGCCATCTCTTTGCCGACGCCAGTGACCGCCAGTACCGGCATACCGTAGCGGTTGCCGGCGTCCACCAGTTTGATGATGTTATTGATCGACTGATGTTCGTATTCGCTGCCGATATAGACCTGCGCCGCCACCGCGCAAACGTTGAGACGCAGGGCGTCCTCCATCGCCACCGCCACGCATTCGTTGGAGAGTTCACTCAAAATCGAGTTACCGCCGGAGGCGCGCAGCACCACCGGTTTATTGGTCGCCGCCGGTACCTGGCTGCGCAAAACGCCGCGGGTGCACATCAGCACGTCGGTCTCCTCAAACAGCGGCGCAATCGACAGGTCGATACGCTCCAGCCCGGTGGTTGGCCCCTGGAAGTAACCGTGGTCGAAGGCCAGCATGACCGTACGGTTGCTGTGCGGATTAAAAATGCGCGCCAGCCGCGACTGCATGCCCCAGTCCAGCGAGCCGCAGCCTTTCAGGGTGTACAGCGTGTTCTGCTGCGGGCGGTCGAGGCCGAAGTCCTTGCCCTCTTTGATATCATCTAAATCAGCCATCTCATCCTCCGTCAGAAGTCGTAGTTATTGATGTTCTCTTTGCTGAACACCACGCGCTCCGGCAGCAACACGATACCGTTGCCCTTCGCCTCATACTGGTAGCCCTGCACGCTGTTCGGTTCGACCTTCAGCGAGCCGATATCTTTCACCTCAACGCTATCGCCGACGTTAAGATCGCCCTTTTTCAGTAATCGATCGGCGACGTTAACCGCAATTTTGCCCTGCTGAACCACATCCCACAGGCCAAAGGCTTTCACCGTGCCGCGCTCCACGTAGGGGCGCATCACATTGGGGGTACTAAAGCCGACGATCGCCACGCCCTGACGCTTGAGGTTCTCCGCCGCCTGCGCCGCCGCCGGCAGGGCATTGGCATCCGGCGCGATAATGGCGTCGAGATCCGGATACGCTTTTAAGATCCCCTCGGCAGTTTGCAGCGATTTGGTGGCATCGTTATAGCCAAACTGGGTGGTGACGATTTGCCACTGCGGATGTTCTTTTTCGATTTTGGCTTTGGCTTCCTTCACCCACTGGTTCTGGTCGGTCACCGTCGGGCTGGAGTAGAAAAAAGCCACTTTGGCAGCGGGCTTCGTCACCTGCTTTTCCGCCATCTCCACCAGCAGGCCGCCGAGCTGCTGCGGCGTGCCCTGATTGATATAGATGCTGCGGCACTCCGGCTTGGTATCGGAATCCCAGGTCAGGACTTTCACCCCGCGCTGCATCGCCCGCTTCAGCGCCGGACACAGGCCGTCCGGTGAGACGGCTGAGACGATAATCGCGTTGTAGCCCTGGTTGACGAAGTTGTTGATAAGCTGCACCTGGCCGGAGACGCTGGGCTCGGTTGGGCCGTCATAGGTGACATCCACGCCCAGCGCTTTCCCCGCCTCTTTCGCGCCGTTGCCGCCGCTGGTAAAGAAGCCGACGCCGACCAGCTTAGGAATAAAGGCGATGCGGTCCGCCGCTTGCGCGGTTGCCACGCTCATCGCCAGCGCCAGCGCGCTGACCTGCAGGATACGTTTTGTTTTCATTGTTGTGCTCCGATTGTTTTACGCGAGAAAAGACGCCGCCAGGTCGCGCGCACCCATTCACGGTGCAGGCTCAGCGAACGCCCCATCACCACCACAACCAACAGCGCCCCTGACAGCGCGCTCGACACCTGGTTGGGGATGCCGACCATCTGTAAACCCTGTTGCAGATACCCCACCAGCAATGCCGCCAGCGCGGTACCCAGTATCGATCCCGAGCCGCCGTAAATATTGGCCCCACCGAGCACCGCCGCGGTCAGCGCCGGCATCAACAGGTCACGGCCTAAATCCGAACGCGCCGAGCCGAAATAGGAGACCATCACCAGCGCCGCGACCGCCGAGGCAATACCGACCAAGCCATACAGCACATACGGGATGCCGTTCACCGACAGCGCCGCATAGCGCGCGGCGCGCGGGTTTTGCCCGAGTAAAAAGAGGTGGCGGCCAAAGCGCCCGCGATGGGCCAGCAGCCAGAAGAGAAAGGTGATACCCGCGAACAGCACCAGCGGCAGCGGCAGCCCGCCCAGAGTTAAATTGGCGAAGGCGGTGAAGCTGTCGGGAAAGCCGCCGATCCCCTCATAACCGGTGGCGCCGGCCATGCCGGAAAGCAGCAGCGCGCCGCCGCCGTACAGATACAGCGTCCCGAGGGTGATCACCAACGGGCTGATGCCGGTGTAGTGGATCAGCGCGGCGTTGATTAGCCCGCACAGCAGCCCCAGCAGCAACGTCAGCGACACCGCCAGCCACAGCGGCCAGCCCGCCTGGGTCATCACCCCGAGGGCGATGGCGCACAGTCCGATGGTCGAGCCCAGCGAAATATCGATCCCGCCGCTGATAATCACCAGCGTCAGCGGCAGCGCGACGATGCCGATGCAGATAAAGTCGCTGGTGCTAAAGAGCAGCATATTGAGATCCAGCATGCGCGGATTCAGCGCGCCGAACAGCAGGATTTCCACGACTAATAACGCCAGCAGCGCGCTTTCCCAGTTAAGCTTCAGCTTCATTTAAGCCACCTCTTTGCTTTTGCGTTCGGGAAAGCGGGCAACCTGTTTGCCCCCTTTGTTGCCGGGCTGGAAACGACTGTACTTCAGCGCCCGCTGATGGCGGGCCAGCGCCTGGCGCAGGCGTCCATCAAGCACCAGCACCCCGAGCAGCACCAGGCCGGCGATAAAGTCATTCCACCAGGCAGGAAGGCGGAACAGCACCAGCACGGTGTCGATTTGGGTGAGGAAAAAGGCGCCGAGAAACGCGCCGAGCAGCGTACCGGTGCCGCCGAGCAGCGATATTCCGCCCAGCACGCAGGCGGCGATGGCTTTCATCTCCAGGCCGCTGCCGGTCTGATTGGGCACAAAGCCAATCTGCGCGGCGAAGACGATCCCGGCGCAGGCCGCCAGCATACCGTTGAGGGTAAAAGCCAGCATCCGCGTGCGGTTGACCGCCACGCCCAGCTGGCGGGCAGCGGCGAGGTTATCGCCAACGGCATAGAAATCACGTCCAGAGGCGGTGCGCGACAGCAGCCAGCCGCCCGCCAGCAGCAGCGCCAGCACCAGCCAGCCCAGCGGCGACACGCCGATAAACGCGGGCTCCGAGAGCGATTTCAGGCTGTCGGGCAAGCCTTCGATCCATTTCCCTCCGGTCCACAACAGCATCACCCCGCGATACAACCCCAGCGTGCCGAGCGTCGCGACGATCGCCGGAATGCGCAGCCCCACCACCAGCAGGCCGTTAAAAGCCCCGGCCAGCGCGCCTATCGCCAGCGCGAAGGCGATCGCCGTCGCCAGCCCGTAGCCGTTGTTCAGCGCTACCCCAACGGCGATGGCGCTCAGGCCAACGGTGGAGCCCACCGACACGTCGATATTGCGGGTCAGCATCACCAGCGTCGCCCCCAGCGCCAG
This sequence comes from Klebsiella sp. GG_Kp173, assembly GCF_040062415.1. Taxonomy (NCBI): domain Bacteria; kingdom Pseudomonadati; phylum Pseudomonadota; class Gammaproteobacteria; order Enterobacterales; family Enterobacteriaceae; genus Klebsiella; species Klebsiella sp. GG_Kp173. Next base: position 28,886 of record NZ_JBEAFZ010000012.1, on the reverse strand, counting down.
CAGGCACAGGATTTGTGAGCTGGCGAAAATCATCGCCAGCGTCTGCAGGCTGAAATAGGCCGGATTGAGCGCCACCAGCACGGCAAACAGCGCCACGATGGCAAAAAAGGCGCTCAGTTCGCGATTCTTGAATAACGTTTTCATGCCTGCCCTCCGAAGGCCAGGGTCATCATGCGATCGACGGTCACCGCCTGCCGCGCCAGCTCGCCGCTGTGGCGGCCCTGATGCATCACCAGCACCCGGTCGGCCAGACCGACGAACTCCTCCACATCGGAAGAGATCATCAGCACCGCCACATTTTGCGCGGCGACGCTTTTCAGCAGCTGATAGATATCGGCGCGGGCGGAGACATCCACGCCGCGCGTCGGCTCATCGACAATCAGCAGCAACGGATTAGCTTCCAGACAGCGCGCCAGCAGCACCTTCTGCTGGTTGCCGCCGGAGAGAGTGCGTACCGGCTGGTCGCCATCGGCCAGCTTGATCCCCAGCGCCCGGTGATAGCGCTCGACCACCGCCGCCTCCCGTTTCCCCTGCTGCCACCACGACGGCTGATTGAACATCACCGTGTTCCAGCGCACCGGCGCATCGAGAAACAGCCCGGAGACCTGGCGGTCTTCCGGCAGATAGACCAGCCCGCTGGCCAACCTGGCGCGGGTGCTCTCCTGACTAATCTCGCGGTTCTCCAGCCAGATCCTCCCGGCGCGCGGCGGACGCAGGCCGTATAAGGTTTCGGCAAATTCGGTGCGCCCGGATCCCACCAGCCCGGCAAGGCCGACGATCTCCCCGGCGCGGATCTCCAGACTGAGATCGATAAAACCTTCGCCAGTGAGATCCTCCACCCGCAGAACGGGAAAATCCTGCGCCTGGGTACGGCGGTTGCCCGGTAGCGCCAGCCACAGCTTTTGCGTGTCGCTCAGCGCATGGTCGCGGCTGGCCGGCGTCATGGCGCTGATAAGCTGTTGGTCGCCGTAGCCCGCCGTTTCGCCACTGAGCACCACTGCCCCGTCGCGCATCACCGACACATGGCTGGCCAGCTGGCGGATTTCCGGCAGTTTGTGCGAGATAAAGACGATCCCAACGTCCAGCGCCTGTAACGCGCGGATCTGGCTAAACAGTCTCTCGGTTTCACCCGGCGTTAAAGAGGCGGTGGGTTCATCCAGGATCAGGATCCGCGCCTCGCGCATCAGCCCGCGCAGGATCTCGACCATCTGTTGATCGGCCACTTCCAGCGTGCTGGCGCTGGCATCGAGGTTGATCTGGCAGTTCAGCTGCTGCAGTTTTTCCTGCAGCCGCGCGGTGGTATCCGCCCGCTTCGGCAGACGAAAGAGAATGTTCTCGCGCACACTGAGGTTGGGAAACAGCATTGGCTCCTGCGGCACCAGATAGATGCCCAGCTGGTGGGCCAGCGCCGGGTTAAGGCGCGCAAACGCGCGTTCGCCGATCGTCAGTTCACCGCTATCCGGGGTTTCGACGCCGGCGATGATCTTCATCAGCGTCGATTTACCCGCGCCGTTGCCCCCCATCAGCGCATGCACCTGGCCCGCGCATAGCGTAAAGTCGATGCCCTTCAGCACGGCAACGCCGGAGAACTGTTTGCGGATCTGGCGAGCTTCAAGCAGTGGCTTCATCGTCGCGCCTCGTTTGAACAAATGATTTTTAAATTTAATAATGTTCAAAAGCGTAGACGGTGAACTATATTTACAACCGTGCGAAGATCACAGTTTGGCGCTTCAGATCGTCCGGAAAAAAGCGGCCAGAGATGAAAGATCCGTTTTGCCAGTCGGCTCACACTTTCCGGCCGCGCAATAGCGAACATATGATCTAAATTTTTATAAGAGTTCAATTTATGAGCGAAAAACGCATTACGGAAGACCATCGCTACGCCGGGCTGGCGTTAGCCGAGGAAGAGCTGGTGGCGCGGGTGGCGTGGTGTTACTACCACGACGGCCTGACGCAAAACGACATCGGCGAGCGTTTGGGGCTGCCGCGGCTGAAGATTTCCCGCCTGCTGGAGAAAGGCCGCCAGTCCGGGGTGATCCGCGTGCAGATCAACTCGCGCTATGAGGGCTGTCTGGCGCTGGAAAGTGAACTCCAGCAGCGCTTTGGCCTCAAGATTGCCCGTGTGCTGCCGGCGCTCAACACCCCGCCGATGAATACCCGGCTGGGGATCGGTGCCGCGCAGTCGCTGATGGGCATTCTGCAACCGGGACAGCTGCTGGCGGTCGGCTTCGGCGAAGCCACCATGAGCTGCCTGCAGCATCTCAGCGGCTTTATCGGCTCGCAGCAGGTGCGACTGGTCACTCTCTCCGGCGGCGTCGGCCCCTATATGACCGGCATCGGCCAACTGGATGCCGCCTGCAGCGTCAGTATTATTCCGGCGCCGCTGCGGGTCTCGTCGGCGGAGGTCGCTGAGATCCTGCGCCGCGAATCCAGCGTGCGCGATGTGATGCTGGCGGCGACGGCGGCGGACGCGGCGGTGGTTGGCATTGGCGCTATCGATCAGCGGCGCGACGCGACCATTCTGCGCTCCGGCTATATCAGCGAGGGCGAACAGCTGATGTACGCCCGCAAAGGGGCGGTCGGCGACATTTTAGGTTATTTCCTGCAGGCCGACGGCCGGCCGGTAGAAGGACTGGAGATCCATCGGGAACTGCTCGGCGTGACCCTTGATGAGCTGGCGCAGCTGCCGACCATCGTCGGCGTCGCCGGGGGAGAACAAAAAGCGCAGGCGATTCATGCCGCTCTGATTGGCAAGCGCATTAATGGCCTGGTAACGGAAGAGACAACAGCACGCGCGGTGCTCGCACTGGCCTCCTGACGGCCCGGCGCCGCGCGACAACAGTGAGGCGCATGTCATGAGTTACCTGTTAGCGTTAGATGCCGGGACCGGCAGCATACGGGCGGTCATTTTCGATCTTAATGGCCGCCAGCTGGCGGTGGGCCAGGCCGAATGGAAACACCTGAGCGTCGATAACGTCCCCGGCTCGATGGAGTTCGACCTTACCACCAACTGGCAGCTGGCCTGCCAGTGCATTCGCCAGGCGCTCGACGCCGCCCGGCTCTCTGCCGCCGATATTCAGTCCGTCGCCTGCTGTTCGATGCGCGAAGGGATCGTCCTCTATGACCGCAACGGCGAGGCCATCTGGGCCTGCGCCAACGTTGATGCCCGCGCCAGCCGCGAAGTGGCGGAGCTTAAGGAGATCCACGACTATCGTTTTGAATCCGAGGTGTACGAGGTCTCCGGGCAAACGCTGGCGCTCAGCGCCATGCCACGCCTGCTGTGGCTGGCGCACCATCGTCCCGATATCTACCGCAAGGCGGCGACTATCACCATGATCAGCGACTGGCTGGCGGCGAAGCTTTCCGGCGAGCTGGCGGTCGACCCGTCAAACGCAGGCACCACCGGCATGCTCGATCTGTTCAGCCGCGACTGGCGTCCGGCGCTGCTGGATATGGCCGGGCTGCGCGCCGATATGCTCTCGCCGGTGAAAGAGACCGGCACGCTGCTGGGCGCCGTCACCGAAGCAGCAGCCCAGCAGAGCGGCCTGCGCGTCGGGACGCCGGTGGTGATGGGCGGCGGCGACGTGCAGCTCGGCTGCCTCGGGCTCGGGGTGGTACGCGCCGGGCAAAGCGCGGTACTCGGCGGCACTTTCTGGCAGCAGGTGGTCAATCTGCCGCAGGTGCGCACCGACCCGCAGATGAATATCCGCGTCAATCCTCACGTGATCCCCGGCATGGCGCAGGCGGAATCGATCAGTTTCTTTACCGGACTGACCATGCGCTGGTTCCGCGACGCCTTCTGCGCTGAAGAAAAGCTGATTGCCGAGCGTCTCGGCGTCGATGCCTATTCGCTGCTGGAGGAGATGGCCAGCCGCGTACCCGCCGGTTCCCACGGCGTGATGCCTATTTTTTCCGACGCCATGCACTTTAAGCAGTGGTACCACGCTGCGCCATCGTTTATTAACCTCTCCATCGATCCGGAGAAGTGCAATAAAGCCACCCTGTTCCGGGCCCTGGAAGAGAACGCGGCGATTGTCTCCGCCTGCAACCTCGCGCAGATCTCGCAGTTCTCCGGGGTGACATTCGACAGCCTGGTGTTTGCCGGCGGCGGCTCTAAAGGCGCGCTGTGGAGCCAGATCCTCAGCGACGTCACCGGCCTGCCGGTGCGGGTGCCGGTGGTCCGCGAAGCCACCGCTCTGGGCTGCGCCATTGCCGCCGGCGCTGGCGCCGGGCTGTATGACGATATGGCCAGCACCGGAGAGCGGTTAGTGAGCTGGCACCGCGAGTTCACCCCAAATCCGCAGCATCGCGAGCTTTATCAGGAGATGATGAGTAAATGGCAGTCGGTGTATGCCGATCAGCTTGGTCTTGTCGATAGCGGGCTGACAACATCGATGTGGCAGGCGCCGGGTCTGGAACGCCGCCAGCGCGTTGCGTCTTCCCCCTCACCCTAACCCTCTCCCGGTGGGAGAGGGAACCGTCCGGCGCAGGCCTGAATATCGGTGCCCGTCTTCGCCCTCACCCTAACCCTCTCCCGGAGGGAGAAGGAACCGTCTGGCGCAAGCCTGAGTACCAGTGCTGGTCCGCCTTTCTCCCTCTCCCTTTGGGAGAGGGCCGGGGTGAGGGGCAACGCTTCGCCGTTCTTTGAATCCCATCACAATCACCGCACTCCCCTTTTCCCTTTTTCTCCACGACGGCTAAATTAGTAACTCATCCGACCACATAACAATAATTTTACATTGGAAGCCATTATGAGCCGCTATCCGTCGCTTTTCGCCCCGCTTGAGCTGGGCTTCACCACCCTTAAAAACCGCGTGTTGATGGGCTCCATGCATACCGGTCTGGAAGAACTGCCCGACGGCGCGCAGCGGTTAGCGGCCTTTTACGCCGAGCGCGCGCGTCACGGCGTGGCACTGATCGTCACCGGCGGCATCGCTCCCGCCCCGTCCGGCGTGACCATGGCCGGCGGCGCGGTGCTCAACGATGCCAGCCACCTGGCGCATCATCGCCAGATCACCGACGCGGTACATCAGGAAGGCGGTAAAATCGCCCTGCAGATCCTGCACACCGGGCGCTACAGCTACCAGCCCGCGCTGGTCGCCCCCTCGCCTCTGCAGGCGCCGATTAACCGGTTCACCCCTCATGAGCTGAGCCACGACGAGATCCTCACGCTGATCGATGATTTTGCCCACTGCGCCCAGCTCGCGCGGGAAGCAGGCTATGACGGCGTCGAGGTGATGGGCTCTGAGGGCTATCTGATTAACGAATTTCTCGCTGCGCGCACCAACCAGCGCAGCGATCAATGGGGCGGCGATTACGCGCGCCGTATGCGTTTCGCCGTTGAAGTGGTCAAGGCCGTGCGCCAGCGCGCCGGCCACGATTTCATTATCATCTACCGTCTGTCGATGCTCGATCTGGTCAACGACGGCAGCACGCTGGCGGAAGTCACCGAACTGGCCAAAGCGATTGAAGCGGCGGGAGCGACCATCATCAACACCGGGATCGGCTGGCACGAAGCGCGCATTCCAACCATCGCCACGCCGGTACCGCGCGGCGCCTTTAGCTGGGTCACCCGCAAGCTGAAAGGCGCGGTGTCGATCCCGCTGATCACCACCAACCGCATCAACGATCCGCAGGTCGCGGAGGATATTCTCGCCCGCGGCGATGCCGATATGGTATCGATGGCCCGCCCGTTCCTCGCCGACGCCGAATTTATGTCAAAAGCGCAGCACGATCGTGCCGATCAGATCAACACCTGCATCGGCTGCAACCAGGCGTGTCTCGATCGGATCTTCGTCGGCAAAGTCACCTCCTGTCTGGTCAACCCGCGCGCCTGTCATGAAACCCTGATGCCGGTCCTGCCTGCCAACGCGCCTAAACGGCTGGCGGTGGTCGGCGCCGGGCCGGCCGGTCTGGCCTTTGCCGTTAACGCCGCCGCCCGTGGCCATCAGGTCACGTTGTTCGATGCGCTGCCGGAGATCGGCGGCCAGTTTAATATCGCCAAACAGATCCCTGGCAAAGAGGAGTTCCACGAGACGCTGCGTTACTACCGCACCATGCTCGATCTTAACGGTGTCGATCTGCGCCTGAACACCCGCGTTACGGCAGACGATCTGCTGGCGTTCGATGAGACGATCCTCGCCACCGGTATCGCCCCGCGCCTGCCGGCGATCGCCGGGATCGATCATCCCAAGGTGCTCAGCTACCTGGATGTCTTGCGCGACAAAGCGCCGGTTGGCGCGAAGGTGGCGATCATCGGCTGCGGCGGCATCGGCTTCGACACCGCGATGTACCTAAGTCAGTCGGGCGTGGCCACCAGCCAGGATATCGGCGAGTTCTGTCGCGAATGGGGTATCGATACCAGCCTGCAAACGGCGGGAGGGCTGAGCCCTGAGGGCCCGCAGCTGAGTAAAAGCCCGCGACAAATTGTGATGCTGCAGCGCAAAGCGAGCAAACCGGGCGAAGGGCTCGGCAAAACCACCGGCTGGATCCATCGCGCGACGCTGCTGGCGCGCGGCGTGAAAATGATCCCGGCGGTCAGCTATGAGAAGATCGATGATGAGGGGTTACATGTGACTATCGGCGGCGAACGCCAGCTGCTGGCGGTGGATCATGTGATTGTCTGCGCCGGTCAGGAGCCACGCCGCGAGCTGGCGGAACCGCTGCGCGCGGCAGGGAAAACGGTGCATTTGATCGGCGGCTGCGACGTGGCGGCGGAGCTGGATGCGCGCCGGGCGATTGCCCAGGGCACGAAGCTGGCGCTGACGATTTAGCCGTGTCCCGGGGGCGGCGCGATGCGCCTTCCCCGGGCTACCACGATAATCCCGCACGCTAGCCCGGCGAAGGCGTCAGCCGGTAGCCGGGGAAACAGCAACACGAATCAGCGCTGCTTACGCACCTTGGTCGCTTTCAAAATGACGAACTTATTGTTCGTCGCAATCGTCGTGCAATTACCAAACGCGCGCTTCAGCTTACGGAAGTAATCGAGGTGGCGGTTGCCGACGACGTACAGCTCGCCGCCGTATTTCAGGCTGCGGCGGGCGTCGTTAAACATCTGCCAGGCAATATGGTCGGTAATGGCGTGCTGCTGATGGAACGGCGGATTGCACAGGATCGCCGTAAAGCGGTCCGGCTCAATGCCGGAGAGCGAGTTGTTGACCATAAATTCACAGCGGTCGATATCGTCCGGCAGGTTGTGCTCGACGTTCAACCGGCTGGAAGCCACCGCCATGTGCGACTCATCGGTGAACATGACCCGCGCGTTCGGGTTCTGCGCCAGCGCCTGCAGGCCAATCACCCCGTTGCCGCAGCCGAGATCGGCGATCTCGCCTTCTAAATTAGACGGTAAATGCTGCAGGAAGAAGCGCGCGCCGATATCCAGACCGCTGCGGGCAAAAACGTTGGCATGGTTCTGGATGGTCCACGGCGTGCCGTCCAGCTTCCAGCTGTAGGTTTGCGGCGCATCGGCCAGCTCAGGGGCGGTGAAAACGCAGTGGATCAGACGCGCTTTTTTCCATGCCAGCGAGGTGGTGGTGGTACCGAGAATTTTTTCAAACAGCGCCAGCGTCGAGTTATGCACATCGCGGGCTTTCGCCGCGGCGATAATACGGGTTTCCGGCGTCACCACTTGGCGCAGGGCGCGCAGCTGCTGTTCCAGCAGCGCCAGCTGCTTTGGCACCTTAATCAGCACCAGCGCCGGCGCGGCCGGCAGCGGGCTCAGGCTATCCTGAAAGCGCACACTCTCTTCATCAATGCCGTTCATCCGCAGGTTGTGGCGGGTCGCCAGCTCGGAAATAAAGGAATCGTTGATGCTGACAGGGTTGCGCTCCGCCAGCGCGCAGGCGAGCGCGCCGAAGCCGTCGTTGAAGATGAGCGTCAGGCCGTCGACGTCATTCACCTGTTGCAGCAGATATTCATCCGCCGCTTCCCACGCCTGAAGCGCTTCTTCTTCAGCGTTAGGTGGGAACCGCTCTAATGTGAATAACTCACCGTTTAACTCTGCCTGGCTCATCGCCTCTCCGCCTCCGGAATAGTAAAACCCGCGAGTTTATACGCAAATCCTGTCCAGTTGAAGAGAGATCGCTGATCATCGCCGCTCAGCGTAGATCGCCCTCGTCATCGGCTTGCAGCAGCGTTATCGACGCGCGGGCACCGGGCATCAGCTGCTGCAGATAGCCTACCAGCCGCTCTCCCGCCTCTTGCAGGGCCGACAACGGCATCGCCGGCAGGCTTTCGAGAATAAACCACATCGTCTGCGCGCCGCTGTCCAGCCGGGTACGTACGCCCTGTCGCCAGTTCCAGCGTCGGCAGGTTACGCCTATATCATCCCGCCAGATGACTTCGCCCGGCTCCGGATATTCCACCACCGGCTCCGCCGATTTTAGCGTATCGAATGGCTCATCGCCGCGGGCAATGGCCAGCCGCGGTTCGCCACGATAGGCGGCCAGATTTTCCCCACCGACCGGGACGGCATAGCGAATGCTGATCGCGTTGTAGATATCCACTACCGGATCGATGGCTGGCAGGCTCCCCTCTTTCCGCACCCGCTTGCGCAGCGCCTGCGCCGAACAGGGGGTACGTTTCGCCTTCGCGCCGAAGGCGCTGAAGGCTTCATCCCATGCCGCCAGGTGCGCTTGCGCCCAGGGCACATCATCCTGCTGCACCGCCTGGCAGGCCTCGGCCAGCGCCTGCTCCGCGATGGAGGGGTTGGCCACCGGCGCACTCTCCACCACAATACTTAATGCCCGAAAGCCCGGCGCCAGGCGGCTGACCGCAGATTCGATTGACGGCGTTACGCTACGCATTCGATAATCCTGTAATGACCAATTTGTTTCATCATAGTGACCAATGAACGTAAAAGTCAATATAACGACCGATTCAGGATCTGATGTCGACCAGGTAAGTCGCGCCGTCGCCACGCGGCTGAAGGCCTACCGTAAATCGAAAAAAATGTCGCTGGACGAGCTATCGCGCCGGGCCAGCATCAGCAAAGGTATGCTGGTCGAGATGGAAAAAGAGGCCGCCAACCCCAGCATTGCGATCCTCTGCAAACTCGCCGCCGCGCTGGGCGTATCGGTGGCGGATATTGTCAATGTGGCAAGCGAACCCGCGTTGCATATTATTCCCGCCGAGCAGATCCCCACCCTCTGGCAAGGCCCGCAGGGAGGCAGCGCCAGGCTTCTCGCCGGCACCGCCGGGCCGAATATGATTGAGCTGTGGCGCTGGGAGATGCAGCCCGGCGAAGCCTTTACCTCGCCCGGCCACCCGGCGACGACCTTCGAGCTGCTGCACGTGGAAGCCGGCGCGCTGACGCTGACGCTTGGCGAGACCTGCCGCACGGTGGCGGTCGGAGAATCCGCGGTGGCCCGCACCGAAATAGAGCACGGTTACCGCAATGAGGGTACCGCGCCGCTGGTCTTTACCATGACCGTGGCTGAACTGCCCTCCTGACAGACGTAATGATAAGACGATGACAAAACTCATTTATTTACAGGGCTATCCTGAATCTCTGCTGGCGCAGGTGACCACGTTAATCGAGCAAGACCGCCTCGGCGAGGTGCTGCAAAAGCGCTATCCGCAAGGGCACGACGTTAACAGCGATAAAGCGCTATATCAGTACACCCAGGACTTGAAAAACCGCTTTCTGCGCGGCGCGGCGCCGATCAACAAAGTGATGTATGACAGTAAGATCCACGTGCTGAACAATGCGCTCGGCCTGCATACCGCCATTTCCCGCGTTCAGGGCGGCAAGCTGAAAGCCAAAGCGGAGATCCGCGTGGCGACGGTATTTCGCGACGCGCCGGAGGCCTTTCTGCGCATGATCGTGGTTCATGAGCTGGCGCATCTGAAAGAGAAGGATCACAACAAGGCTTTCTATCAGCTGTGCTGCCATATGGAGCCGCAATACCACCAGCTGGAGTTCGACACCCGCCTGTGGCTGACGCACCTTTCGTTGAAGCGTTCTGCGTAGTCACGCACTGGTTTTGTCATGGGGGCATGATAGAGTGGCGACAGGTTCCCTTTAATGGAGTTCGTCACCGTTTATGATACGTTTCGCAGTTGTTGGCACAAACTGGATCACTAAGCAGTTTGTCGATGCCGCCCATGAAACCGGCAAATATAAACTTACCGCCATCTACTCCCGCAGCCTCGAACAGGCGCAAGCCTTCGCCAATGACTATCCGGTCGAGCATCTGTATACCTCGCTGGAGGCGCTGGCGCAAAGCGACGCCATTGATGCGGTGTATATCGCCAGCCCGAACTCCCTGCACTTCCCGCAGACGCGGCTGTTCCTGAGCCACAAGAAGCACGTCATTTGCGAAAAACCGCTGGCGTCGAATCTACAGGAGGTCGAGGCGGCCATCGCGGTGGCGAAAGCCAACCACGTGGTGCTGTTTGAAGCCTTCAAAACCGCCAGCCTGCCCAACTTTCTGCTGCTGAAGGAAACCCTCGGCAAAGTGGGTAAACTGCGTAAAGCCTTCATTAACTACTGCCAGTACTCTTCGCGCTACCAGCGCTACCTCGACGGCGAAAACCCCAACACCTTTAATCCGGCGTTCTCCAACGGTTCGATTATGGATATCGGCTTCTATTGCCTGGCGTCCGCTGTGGCGCTGTGGGGCGAACCGCGGGCCGTTCATGCCACCGCCAGCCTGCTGGACAGCGGCGTGGACGCCCAGGGCACCGTGGTGCTGAGCTATGACGACTTCGACGTGACGCTGCATCACTCCAAGGTGAGCGACTCGGCGATCCCCAGCGAAATTCAGGGGGAAGAGGGGGTACTGGTGATCGAAAAAATCTCCGAGTGCCAGAAGCTGGCGTTTGTGCCGCGCGGCGGCAAAGCCCAGGACCTGACGCAGCCGCAGCATATCAATACTATGCTGTATGAGGCGGAGACCTTCGCGCGGCTGGTGGAAACAGAGGATGTCGACCATCCGGGCCTGTCTGTGAGCCGTATCACGGCGAAACTGTCGAGCGAAATTCGTCGCCAGACCGGGGTGATCTTCCCGGCCGATACGCAGCCGCTGGCGTAAAAGAGTGTAAAGGCCCGTCTGGCCGCCATTGACGAAAACCGCCTCGTGACATATTTTGTTACGAGCAAAGGGGAGTAACTTCCTTGCCGGCCGATCGTCATTACGATGCGTGTAATACCGCATCCGGTCGCCGGGCAATCACCAAAGCCCATCGCGATGAACTTTGGTTGTTGTAAGTGAGACCTTGCCGGAAGGCGAGGTCTATGCATAAAAGCGCAGCGGCTGCCGTCTTCCGACGTCAGCCGTTTTTGTTTTTATGTAAGGAATATCAAATGAATACTGTCGGCACGCCGTTGCTATGGGGTGGATTCGCTGTCGTCGTCGCGATCATGTTGGCGATCGACCTGCTGCTTCAGGGACGACGCGGTTCGCATAGCATGACCATAAAGCAGGCCGCTGGCTGGTCTATCCTCTGGGTCACACTTTCTCTGTTGTTCAACGCCGCGTTCTGGTGGTATCTGGTGCAAACCCAGGGCCGCGCCGTCGCCGATCCGCAGGCCCTGGCCTTCCTCACCGGCTATCTGATTGAAAAAGCGCTGGCGGTCGATAACGTCTTCGTCTGGCTGATGCTGTTCAGCTACTTCGCCGTGCCGCCTGCTCTGCAGCGCCGGGTGCTGGTGTATGGCGTCCTCGGGGCGATTGTTCTGCGCACCATTATGATCTTCGCCGGCAGCTGGCTTATCTCCCAGTTCGACTGGCTGTTGTACGTCTTCGGCGCCTTCCTGCTGTTTACCGGCGTGAAGATGGCGCTGGCGAAAGAGGACGATTCCGGCATCGGCGACAAACCGCTGGTGCGCTGGATCCGCAGCCATCTGCGAATGACCGATAAAATCGAGAGCGAGCGCTTCTTCACCCGTAAAAATGGGGTGCTGTTCGCCACGCCGCTGCTGCTGGTGTTGATTCTGGTCGAGCTGAGCGATGTGATATTCGCCGTCGACAGTATCCCGGCGATCTTCGCGGTCACCACCGACCCGTTTATCGTGCTGACCTCGAACCTGTTTGCCATTCTCGGCCTGCGCGCCATGTACTTCCTGCTGGCGGGGGTCGCTGAGCGCTTCTCGATGCTCAAATATGGCCTGTCGGTGATCCTGGTGTTTATTGGCGTGAAGATGCTGATCGTCGACTTCTACCATATCCCGGTCGCCATCTCGCTGGGGGTCGTGGGCGGCATCCTGACCGTCACGCTGTTGATTAACGCCTGGGTCAACAAGCAGCACGACAAGCAGCGCAAACTGCCTGAATAACCTGCCTGGCGCGCCGTCGGCTCCCGCTGGCGGCGCGGTAATCGGCTATAGCAGACCTTCTCATAACGAGAATGCCTGCTCATGTCACAATTATGTTACTGCGTAGTTAAAAAATCAGATCCAGATTAAAATCACAGTATTTTACGCTTCCCGCCAGGCTTTCTTTCCGTATACTCGGCTATGCAAACATCTATTTACATCCTGACATAAACGTAACAAATAATACGTGGCTGGGATGGCTTGCTACATCACTGGAAGGAATGAATTATGACAACACGCACTCCCCCATCAGGGTGGCTCTCCCGCCTGGCGCAAGGCAGCCTGGTGAAACAAATTTTAATCGGCCTGGTGCTTGGCGTGCTGCTGGCGCTGGTCTCTAAGCCAGCGGCTATCGCCGTCGGCCTGCTGGGGACCCTGTTCGTCGGCGCGTTAAAGGCGGTAGCGCCGGTGCTGGTATTGATGCTCGTCATGGCCTCGATCGCCAACCATCAGCACGGACAAAAAACCAGTATTCGCCCTATTCTGTTTCTCTATCTGCTGGGCACCTTTAGCGCGGCGCTGACCGCGGTGTTGTTCAGTTTTCTCTTTCCGTCGACTCTGCACTTAACCACCGCCGCCGACAGCATCACGCCGCCGTCGGGGATTGTTGAGGTGCTGCGTAGTCTGCTGATGAGCATGGTATCCAACCCGGTCGACGCCCTGCTGAACGCCAACTATATCGGTATTCTGGTGTGGGCGGTGGGGCTTGGCTTCGCCCTGCGCCATGGTAACGACACCACTAAAAACCTGATCAACGATGTCTCCCACGCGGTGACCTTTATCGTTAAAGTGGTGATCCGCTTTGCGCCGCTGGGGATCTTCGGCCTGGTCTCTTCCACCCTGGCAACCACCGGTTTTGAAACGCTGTGGGGCTACGCCCAGCTGCTGCTGGTACTGGTGGGCTGTATGCTGCTGGTGGCGCTGGTGATTAACCCGCTGCTGGTGTTCTGGAAGATTCGCCGTAACCCCTATCCGCTGGTGCTGACTTGCCTGCGCGAAAGCGGCGTCTACGCGTTTTTCACCCGCAGCTCCGCCGCCAATATTCCGGTGAATATGGCGCTATGCGAGAAGCTGAACCTGGATCGCGATACCTATTCGGTCTCCATTCCGCTGGGGGCGACCATCAATATGGCGGGCGCGGCAATCACGATTACCGTGCTGACGCTGGCGGCGGTCCATACGCTGAACATTCCGGTGGATCTGCCGACGGCGCTGTTGCTGAGCGTGGTCGCTTCGCTGTGCGCCTGCGGCGCCTCCGGCGTGGCGGGCGGTTCGCTGCTGCTGATCCCACTGGCCTGTAATATGTTTGGTATTCCGAACGATGTGGCGATGCAGGTGGTTGCCGTCGGCTTTATCATCGGCGTGCTGCAGGATTCCTGCGAAACCGCGCTGAACTCCTCCACCGACGCCCTGTTTACCGCCGCCGCCTGCATGGCGGAAGACGACCAGCTGGCGAAAAACGCCCTGCGCAGTTAATGCCTTTCCCCTCCGCTACCGCGCGGAGGGGCTCTCTTCCTGCACCGCGTTTTCAACCCTGAACGGATCGATACCCCGCTTTTGCATCCGGCGGAAGCGAATGATATTCAGGCCGTTGACGATCAGGAAGCTACCTTCAATCAGCGTCCCGCCAATCGAACCCAGCCACAGGTTATGCGTCACCCAGCAGGCGGTAGAGCACCACATCACGCAGCGGACGGTCAGCCCTTTACAGCGAAACAGCGCCCAGGTGCTGGCGACAGTGCCAATAATCGGCAGCAGCTCCATAGCATGGTGCAGCTTGCCAAGGCCGAGGATCAACGTCAGCAGGATAAAGACTGTCATCACCCACAGGCTGCGGGTGCGCAGGGAAATGACCGTGCGGAGCGCATTAAGCCCGGCGCTCATCCCGGCAGGCGCGGCGCCCATCAGGAAAAAATGGACGCCGATAACGGCGCTATAGACCGCCAGCTGAAGCCTGAAGCGACGTTCGTCGCGGTTGATAAAGGTGGTAATGCCGATAAGAAAGGCGATGACGCCGACGCCCTGAGCCAGCCAATACGCGGTCATGAAAGCTCCCAGAGAGAAAAAACAAACGGCGCTTCACAGGCTGAAACGCCGCTGCTGCTTACCCGATGACGCTGCGCTATCAGGCCAATGCGCGATCAACGCCGCCCGGGCGCCAATATGAATGCGCCTTTACAGGGTAACACCGCTTTTAAAGATGGCCAGCTCGCGGAAGTCATTCTGCTCATTACAGGTCGGTTTGCCGTTGGCGAAAGCCACAATGGTATCCACGAACTCCTCCAGCAGCTGTGGCATCGCTTTGCCGTGGATCAGCTGTCCGGCATCGAAGTCGATCCAGTGCTTTTTCTTTGCCGCCAGCTCGCTGTTGGTGGCGATCTTCACCGTCGGCACAAAGCCGCCGTACGGCGTGCCGCGGCCGGTGCTGAACAGCACCATATGGCAGCCGGCGCCGGCCAGCGCGCTGGTGGCGACGGCATCATTGCCTGGCGCGCTCAGCAAGTTCAGACCATGAACCTTCAGACGTTCGCCGTAGCGCAGGACATCCACGACCTGGCTGGAGCCCGCTTTCTGGGTACAGCCCAGCGACTTATCCTCGAGGGTGGTGATCCCCCCAGCCTTGTTGCCCGGAGAGGGGTTTTCGTAAATAGGCTGGTCGTGCGCGATAAAGTACTGCTTAAAGTCATTGACCATAGTCACCAGCTTGTCGAAGGTCGCTTCGTCGCGGCAGTGGCTCATCAGCAGCTGTTCAGCGCCGAACATCTCCGGCACTTCGGTCAGCACGGTGGTGCCGCCGTTGGCGATCACGTAGTCTGAGAAGCGCCCCAGCATCGGGTTGGCGGTAATGCCGGACAGGCCGTCAGACCCGCCGCACTCGAGGCCAAACTTCAGCTCGCTCAGCTTACCCGGCTGACGTTTATCCTGACGCATCACGTCATACAGCTGGTGGAGATGCGCCACTCCCGCCTCCACTTCATCGTCCTGATGCTGACAAACCATAAAGTGCACGCGCTGCGGATCATACTCGCCCAGCGTTTCGCGAAAGGCCTCCACCTGGTTGTTTTCACAGCCAAGGCCCACCACCAGCACCGCCCCGGCGTTCGGATGGCGAACCATATTCTGCAGCATGGTGCGGGTATTGAGGTGATCGTCCCCGAGCTGCGAGCAGCCATAGGTATGGCTGAAGAGATGCACTCCATCGATGTCCTCAGCGCCGTTTGCCTCTTTCAGAAAACGGTTCTGCATCTGGCGGGCCATGGCGTTGACGCAGCCGACGGTCGGCAGGATCCACAGCTCATTGCGCACGCCGACGTCGCCATTGGCGCGACGATAAATCTGCACGTCGCGATCCGCTGGCTGCGGCGGTTGGGCAACCTGCTCCGGTTGATAGCGATACGCGTCAAGGTCGCTGAGATTGGTGCGCGTATTGTGCGCATGGACATGCTCGCCCGGCGCGATATCCGCCAGCGCATGGCCAATCGGCAGCCCATACTTAACGACGTTTTCCCCTTTCGCGATAGCGCGCAGTGCAAACTTGTGTCCGCGAACGATATCCTGACCGAGGGTGACCGGGTCATTGTCGATCGTCACCACGCTACCGGCCGTCATATCCGCCAGCGCGACCGCGACGTTATCCTGCGAATGGATTTTGATGTATTGCATATCAACCGACCTCTGGTCTTAGTTCAGTTCAATGGCGAAATAGTCACGCGCATTGTTAAAGCAAATGTTTTTCACCATCTCGCCCAGCAGCGCGATATCCGCAGGCGCTTCGCCGGCGGTCACCCAACGGCCGATCATCTGGCACAGAATGCGGCGGAAGTATTCGTGGCGCGTGTAGGAGAGGAAGCTGCGGCTGTCGGTCAGCATCCCGACAAAGCGGCTCAGCAGGCCGAGCTGCGCCAGCTGGGTCATCTGCCGCTCCATACCGTCTTTCTGATCGTTGAACCACCAGCCGGAGCCGAACTGCATCTTGCCCGGCATCCCTTCGCCCTGGAAGTTACCGATCATGGTGCCCAGCACTTCGTTATCGCGCGGGTTCAGGCAGTAGAGAATGGTTTTCGGCAGCAGGTTCTCTTCGTTCTGCTTGCTCAGCAGCTTAGACAGCTCTTCAGCCATCGGACGATCGTTGATCGAGTCAAAGCCCACGTCCGGGCCTAACAGTTTGAACTGACGCAGGTTGTTATTGCGCAGCGCGCCGATGTGGTACTGCTGCACCCAGCCGCGACGAGCATACTCTGCGCCGAGGAACACCAGCACCGCGGTTTTGAACTGCGCCACTTCGTGTTCGCTAAGGGTTTCACCAGCCAGGCGACGCGCCAGAATGGCGTCCAGCTCGGCGTCGGTCGCTTCCGCAAACAGCACTACGTCCAGGGCGTGGTCGGAGACTTTGCAACCGTGAGCGGCAAAGTGGTCCAGACGTTTGGTCAGCGCGCTTTGCAGGTCCGCAAAACGGCGAATATCGGTGTCGGACACTTCACCCAGCTTAGCCATATAGTCATTGAAGGTCGCCTGCTCGATGTTGAACGCTTTATCCGGGCGCCAGCTCGGCAACACCTTGATATCAAATGAAGTGTCTTTGGCGACAACCGCATGGTGTTCCAGGGAATCAATCGGATCGTCGGTGGTGCCGACCATCTTCACGTTCATCTGCTTCATGATCCCGCGGGCGGAGAAGGCGTCCTGCGCCAGTAACGCATTGCACTGTTCCCAGATCTCATCGGCGGTGGAAGGTGACAGCAGCTTACCTGTAATACCAAATGGGCGACGCAGCTCTAAATGGGTCCAGTGGTATAACGGGTTGCCAATCGTGTGAGGCACGGTGGCTGCCCAGGCGTCAAATTTCTCGCGATCGGAGGCATCCCCGGTACACAGACGCTCCGGCACGCCGTTAGTGCGCATCGCGCGCCATTTGTAGTGATCGCCTTTCAGCCAGATGTCATACAGATTTTTGAAACGATAATTTTCGGCAACCTGCTGCGGCGGAAGGTGGCAATGGTAGTCGAAAATAGGCTGATCTTTCGCGTAATCGTGGTACAGGCGGCGGGCAAATTCGCTATCGAGTAGAAAATCTTCGGTCATAAACGGTGTCATTCGTGTGTCCTCTTCGCTCCGGAACAGGAGCCTTTCAGATGATTGACTACAATGCTGACAAAGTTATCACACCAATTTCCACAGACTGAACTGTTTTTCGTGAGTTAGATCAATAAACGCTGATAAAAAAAACCGCCTGTCCACGGCAAACGTCTCGCCAGGGCGCGCCGTATCTGGCTTTCCTCGCCAGTCATAAAGACCACACTAACTTTCCCACTTTTGTGACAGCACTCAACTTTTAAAGTTGTATGACAAGTTATCTTTCTGCCGTCGCAACATATAAACCGACGGAATGCTTTACCGGTGTTGATGGCATCGGCTTATACGGAATGGATACCGACTTTTTACATAACAACTGATGGTAAGGTTCGGGCCAGAGGGGACCGCCCTCCTGAACCCTCCGTTTCGCTTTCCCGACCGCGTATCGCCGTCAGGAGAGGCCGCACCTGGTGCGGAGAAATTACAGACGATGAGGTTTACATGCGTAAAATTAAAGGGTTACGTTGGTACATGATCGCACTGGTGACGCTGGGCACCGTGCTGGGCTACCTGACCCGTAACACCGTGGCGGCGGCCGCGCCGACGCTGATGGAAGAGTTACACATCTCGACCCAACAGTACTCCTATATCATTGCAGCCTATTCCGCTGCCTATACCGTCATGCAGCCTGTCGCAGGCTATGTCCTTGATATTCTGGGGACTAAAGTCGGCTATGCCTTCTTCGCTATCGCCTGGGCGATATTCTGTGGCTCGACCGCCCTCGCCGGCAGCTGGGGTGGCCTGGCGCTGGCCCGCGGCGCGGTGGGCGCGGCGGAAGCGGCGATGATCCCCGCCGGGCTGAAAGCCAGCTCCGAATGGTTCCCGGCGAAAGAGCGCTCTATCGCAGTGGGCTACTTCAACGTGGGTTCCTCTATCGGCGCCATGATCGCGCCGCCGCTGGTGGTGTGGGCGATTGTCATGCACAGCTGGCAGATGGCGTTCATTATCTCCGGGGTGCTGAGCTTCGCCTGGGCCATCGCCTGGCTGATCTTCTACAAACACCCGCGCGATCAGAAGAAATTATCTGACGAAGAACGCGACTACATCATTGGCGGCCAGGAGTCTCAACACCAGACCAATAACGCGAAGAAAATGTCGCCGTGGCAGATCCTGCGCAACCGTCAGTTCTGGGGTATCGCCCTGCCGCGTTTTCTCGCCGAGCCGGCCTGGGGTACCTTTAACGCCTGGATCCCTCTGTTCATGTTTAAGGTTTACGGCTTTAACCTGAAAGAGATCGCCATGTTCGCCTGGATGCCGATGCTGTTCGCCGACCTCGGCTGCATCGTCGGTGGATACCTGCCGCCGCTGTTCCAGCGCTGGTTCGGCGTCAATCTGATCGTGTCGCGTAAAATGGTGGTCACCATGGGCGCTCTGCTGATGATTGGCCCGGGGATGATCGGCCTGTTCACCAGCCCGTACGTGGCGATTGCCCTGCTGTGCATCGGCGGGTTCGCTCACCAGGCGCTGTCCGGGGCGTTGATTACCCTCTCTTCCGACGTCTTTGGCCGTAACGAAGTCGCTACCGCCAACGGTCTGACCGGGATGGCCGCCTGGCTGGCGAGCACCATGTTCGCCCTGGTCGTCGGCGCGCTGGCAGACACCATCGGCTTCAGCCCGCTGTTTGCGGTACTGGCGGTCTTTGACCTGCTGGGCGCGCTGGTCATCTGGACGGTGCTGAAAAACAAACCGGCTGACGATGACACGCCGCCGCTTAGCAGCCGCAAACCGGCCACCCAGAGTTAGAGACGCTTATGCTGAGGTGATCGCCTGCCAAGCCGCCTTCTCAGGCGGCTTTTTCATCCCTGCCAGTGGTGGAAATCGCGTAAAAGTGGTATAACAAATCGAATATTGTCGCCATCTTGCGGGAGCGAATATGGAAATCATTGAACCACGCCGTCTTTATCAGCAGCTTGCCGCTGAGCTGAAGACGCGCATCGAACAAGGTGTCTACCTTGTAGGGGATAAGCTGCCCGCCGAGCGCTTTATCGCCGATGAAAAAAACGTTAGCCGCACCGTGGTTCGTGAAGCCATTATCATGCTGGAAGTGGAAGGGTATGTCGAAGTCCGCAAAGGGTCGGGCATTCACGTCATCTCTAACCATCCGAAATACCAGCAAGTGGCCGATGAAAGCCTTGAGTTCGCCAACTATGGCCCCTTTGAGCTGCTGCAGGCGCGGCAGCTTATTGAAAGCAATATCGCCGAATTCGCGGCCACTCAGGTGACCAAGCAGGACATCATGAAGCTGATGGAGATTCAGGAGAAAGCGCGCAACGAGAAGTGTTTCCGCGACTCCGAGTGGGATCTGCAGTTTCATGTCCAGGTGGCGCTGGCCACGCAGAATAGCGCCCTGGCGGCGATCGTGGAAAAAATGTGGACCCAGCGCGTGCATAACCCGTACTGGAAAAAGCTGCATGAGCATATCGACCTGCGCACCGTCGATAACTGGTGCGACGACCACGATCAGATCCTGAAGGCGCTGCTGCGAAAAGATCCGAACGCCGCCAAACTGGCGATGTGGCAGCATCTGGAAAATACCAAGCAAATGCTATTTAACGAAACCAGCGACGACTTTGAATTTAATGCCGATCGCTACTTATTTGCCGAAAACCCGGTGGTTCATCTCGATACGGCGGCCAACGGCGCGAAATAAGCCTTTATCCTCCCGGCGCGCGGCCCCTGCGCGCCTGTTCCCCAGGCAGGCTGAGGTAAGCAAAACATATATAGTGTCAGCCTGTGTAAATCCTCTCGCCTCACATCGCCGCAATCAGCAAAATCAACGAGCAACACCTTGCAATTTCTCTGACGGAAAGTCAGGCGATTTGTTACAATTAGATGCATTTTGCCGTTCTGGGAGTAGGTATTGACTTACTTCAGTTTTATACAGGGAAGCGTTCAGAGCGCCGAAGCAGCGACCATAATCTCATAAAAATCTTGTCGCCCTACATGCCACGCGCTCAGACGTGCCGTTAACCGATGTACCAGGAATCGTGAATGGAACTATTAACCCAGTTATTGAATGCCTTGTGGGCTCAGGATTACGAAACGCTCGCGAATCCCTCCATGATTGGCATGCTGTATTTTGTCTTGTTTATGATTTTGTTCCTTGAGAACGGGTTACTGCCTGCCGCGTTTTTGCCGGGGGACAGCCTGCTTGTGCTCGTGGGCGTGCTGATCGCCAAAGGGGCGATGGGCTTTCCGGAAACGTTGCTGCTGCTCACCGCCGCCGCCAGCCTCGGCTGCTGGCTGAGCTATATCCAGGGGCGCTGGCTAGGCAACACACGGATCGTGCAAAACTGGCTGTCGCATCTGCCCTCTCACTATCATCAGCGCGCGCATCACCTGTTTCATAAGCATGGCCTCTCCGCGCTGCTGATCGGCCGCTTCATCGCCTTCGTGCGCACGCTGCTGCCGACCATCGCCGGGCTTTCCGGTCTCAATAACGCCCGCTTTCAGTTCTTTAACTGGATGAGCGGCCTGCTGTGGGTGCTCATCCTGACCTCGCTGGGCTATCTGCTGGGCAAAACCCCGGTATTCCTTAAGTATGAAGATCAGCTGATGTCCTGCCTGATGCTCCTGCCGGTTGCGCTGTTGGTCTTCGGACTGATCGGCTCGCTGGTGGTGCTGTGGAAGAAAAAATACAGAAGCCGGGGCTGATGATGGTCATAAAACGCCCTTCCCTGCGCCAGCTCAGCTGGCTGCTGGGTGGCTCTCTTTTGCTCTGCGCGCTGTTCTGGCTCTGGCTGGCGGTGCAGCAGCAGGAGGCCACGCTGGCGATCCGTCCGGTTGGCCAGGGCGTCAGTATGCCGGATGGTTTCTCCGTCTGGCATCACCTCGACGCTAACGGTATCCGCTTCAAGAGCATTACGCCGCAAAAGGATGGCCTGCTGATTAAGTTTGATTCCACCGCCCAGGGCGCGGCGGCGAAAGAGGTTCTCGGTCGCGCTCTGCCACATGGTTATATTATCGCCTTGCTGGAGGACGATAACTCGCCCACCGCCTGGTTATCCCGCCTGCGCGACGCGCCGCATCGGCTCGGGTAAACGGCCGTCAGACTGCGTTTTCAACGCAGTCTGGTGGTTTCCCGCATTTGTTACTATGCTTAAACCTGCGTGAATCAACGCATTCACGTTTACCAACGGGAACGGGTTTATCCTCCGGGTATACCCTAAGACAATGGAAGGTACTATCCATGAAACACCGCATCGCTCTGCTTCTGGCCCTGTCTTCACTTAGCGCCAGCGCCATAGCCGCCTCTCCCTGCCAGGAAAAAGAGCAGGATATTCAACGAGAGATCAGCTATGCCGAAAAGCATCACAATCAAAGTCGCATTGATGGGCTAAATACCGCGCTACGTCAGGTACGGGAGAACTGCAGCGACAGTAAACTCAAAGCCGATCATCAGCAAAAAATTGCCAAACAGCGGGAAGAGATCGCTGAACGTCAGCGCGATCTGCAGGAAGCCCGGAAGAAAGGCGATGCGGACAAAATCAACAAACGCCAGCATAAACTCAATGAAGCGCAACAGGAGTTGAAAACGCTGGAGTCTCGGGATTACTAATCACCATTAACTTTCGCAATACGGACCACGCTACAGGAGAACGACATGGCTAAAGAGAATGTGACTGACGACCTTCGTGCAGAACTGAAAACGCTGGCGGACACCCTGGAGGAAGTACTGAATTCCTCGGCGGACAAGTCGAAAGAAGAGATGGGTAAACTGCGCAGTAAAGCGGAGAGCGCGCTGAAAGAGAGCCGCGCCCGCCTGGGTGAGACCAGCGAAGCGATTTTGCGTCAAACTCGTGAGACCGCCGCGCGAGCGGATGATTATGTTCGCGAAAATCCGTGGACTGGGGTCGGGATAGGCGCCGCCGTCGGGCTGGTGCTGGGTGTCCTGCTGTCGCGTCGCTGATTATGGCGAATACACAACACACGCAGGGGCCGGGTCAGCGCGTCTTCTCCATTGGCCAGCGTATCGTTACGCTGCTGGTCGAAATGGTGGAAACAAGGCTGCGCCTGGTCGTCGTGGAGCTGGAGGAGGAGAAAGCCAACCTCTTCCAGTTGCTGATCATGACCGGACTGACGCTGCTATTTGCCGCGTTTGGCCTCATGAGTCTGCTGGTGCTGGTTATCTGGGCCGTTGACGCTCAGTACCGCCTGCACGTCATGATCGCCACCACCGTCGTGCTGCTACTCGCCGCCGCGATTGTCGGAATCCTTACCTTACGTAAGGCGCGACGCTCCACGCTGCTGCGCCTGACGCGGAAAGAGCTGGAGAACGACCGTGCCCTTCTGGAGGAAGATAAACCATGAATGGCCGACAGGAGCGTGAACGGCAAAAGGCGCAGCTGCTGCGCCAGATCCAGCAGCAACGGCTGGAGCTGAGCGCCTGTCGCCGCCACTGGCTGGATGCGACTGCGCCCTTAGACCGAGGCTGGCATACGCTGCTCAGTTTACGTTCGTGGCTGATGGTAGGCAGCGGTCTGATGGCCGTGTGGTCCGTACGGCACCCGCATTTTTTAATGCGCTGGACCAAACGCGGACTGGGTTTATGGAGTACCTGGCGGCTGGTCCGCGGGATCCTGCGCCAGTCGACACTCCGCTAGCCGCCCGGAGCGCGGGCGCTTTTCCCGGCGCCCCGCTCTGCCACTTCCCCGCCCGATACGCAACGCCGTTCGTAACAGCTTGCCTCCTGGCCGTCATCCGCGGTCAGCCACTCCTCTTACCCGCCTGGCCAGGCCTATACCAGGAGCGGTAGTGATCCATCGCGTTCAGGAATCTTTCGCCCCCCCTCTTGCCGATTACTCAGAAACTTTGAACTAGATCTACAGTTTTCCTTGCTAACAATTCCCTCTCCGCCTCGCTACTATCCTCTCCATCGACAGCAACACCGCGTAACTACGCGGGATTGCGCTAAAAAACAAAACCGCCGCCCTTTGGGTTTTCTGGAGTAAGAAATGAAAAAATTAGAAGATGTTGGTGTACTGGTAGCGCGCATTCTGATGCCGATTCTGTTTATCACTGCAGGATGGGGCAAAATCACCGGTTATGCGGGAACCCAGCAGTATATGGAAGCCATGGGCGTACCGGGCGCGCTGCTGCCGCTGACCATCCTCCTTGAATTCGGCGGCGGACTGGCGATTCTGTTCGGTTTCCTGACCCGGACCACCGCGCTGTTCACCGCAGGCTTTACCCTGTTGACCGCGTTCCTGTTCCACAGCAACTTTGCGGAAGGCGTGAACTCCCTGATGTTCATGAAAAACCTGACCATCGCTGGCGGTTACCTGCTGCTGGCCATTACCGGACCGGGCGCATTCAGCATCGACCGTGTACTGAATAAGAAATGGTAAGCGCACTATACTGAATGAATGAAAAAAGCGAGGAGACCACTCCTCGCTTTTGCTATCTGAAGTCTGAAGGAGGAACAAAGATGGGACAATTAGTCGACGGCGTCTGGCAGGATACCTGGTATGACACAAAATCCACCGGTGGGCGTTTTAAGCGTTCCGTTTCCGCCTTCCGTAACTGGCTCACCGCCGATGGCGCGGCCGGCCCGAGTGGCGAAGGGGGATTTGCGGCGGAAAAAGATCGCTATCATCTGTACGTCTCTCTCGCCTGCCCGTGGGCGCATCGCACGTTAATTATGCGTAAGCTGAAAGGACTGGAGCCCTTTCTTCCTGTCTCCGTGGTCCATCCGCTGATGCTGGAAAACGGCTGGACCTTTGACGACAGCTTCCCGGAAGCCACCGGTGACACCCTTTATCAGCACGATTTTCTCTATCAGCTGTATCTGCACGCCGACCCGCACTACACCGGCCGCGTCACCGTCCCGGTACTCTGGGATAAAAAACAGCAGACCATCGTCAGCAATGAGTCGGCAGAAATCATCCGTATGTTTAATACCGCCTTCGATGGCCTGGGCGCCAGAGCCGGGGATTACTACCCGCCGGCGCTGCGGGAACAAATTGATGAGCTGAACGGCTGGATCTACGACAACGTCAATAACGGCGTGTATAAAGCCGGCTTTGCCACCAGTCAGCAGGCTTACGACGAAGCGGTGGATGCGGTGTTTACCTCACTGGAGCGGCTGGAGCAGATCCTCGGTCAGCATCGTTACCTGACGGGCAATCAGCTGACGGAAGCGGATATTCGCCTGTGGACGACGCTGGTACGCTTCGACCCGGTGTATGTGACCCATTTTAAATGTGACAAACGACGCATCAGCGATTATCTCAATCTCTACGGTTTCCTGCGCGACATCTACCAGATGCCGGGTATCGCGGAGACGGTGAGTCTTCCGCATATTCGTCACCACTATTACCGCAGCCATAAAACCATTAACCCTACCGGCATCATCTCCATTGGGCCGCAGCAGGATCTCAGCGAACCGCACGGTCGCGACCAGCGCTTCCGTTGATCCGTCGGGCGCCAGTGATGGCGCCCAATAATTCAGAAAACAGATATTTACCCACCATTCATTCACGTCTATTCTTATTGCGATCGCTTAAAAAACAAGTGATTGACGGTTAATTGAGGCGTAGAAATGGACTGGTATCTCAAGGTATTAAAAAACTATATAGGATTTGGCGGCCGTGCGCGGCGCAAAGAGTACTGGATGTTTATTCTGGTCAACCTCATCCTGACCGGCGTATTGAGCATCATCGATAAAATGCTGGGCTGGCAGCGGGCGGGCGGCGAAGGCATTCTGACGACCATCTATGGCATACTGGTCTTTTTACCGTGGTGGGCGGTGCAGTTTCGGCGTCTGCACGACACCGACCGCTCGGCATGGTGGCTGCTGCTGCTGTTGATCCCGGTCATCGGCTGGCTGGTGATTCTGATCTTTAACTGCCAGCGCGGAACGGAAGGCAACAACCGATTCGGGCCCGATCCAAAACCCTTTTCATACTAAATCTTCCTGCTCCTCCCGCTAGCGGGAGGAGCGTTCTCGACTATCTGCCGGCAAAAAGCTTAGGGATCTCGCGCAGGCACCAGGACTTCGCTTCGCCCATGCTGTCCCGTCGCCAGGCCATGATAATGTCAATTTCATTGGTATATTCCGGACTGACCACCCGCAAGCGTCCTTCGGCAATATCCTTCTCCACCAGCGGATAGGGCATGGTCGCCACGCCTAACCCGGCCAGAAGCGCCTGGCGCTTATCTTCAATGGTGCTCACCGTTAAGCGCGGCTGTTTATCCAGCAGCTGAACGGTGAGAACGGGCCGCTCGCGCGCGGTATCCGCCACCGCGACGCCACGGTATTTCACGCGGGTGACCTCAGAGAGCGGTTCAGGCTCCTGATGGATCGGGTGGTCCGGCGCCGCGACGTACACGCTGAGCACCGAATAGAGTTTGCGCGAGTTAATCTCCGAGGAGGAACGAAAATGCATATCCGGCGCGACAACGATATCCGCCCGCCCCTGCTCCAGCCGCTCCCAGGCACCGGCCAGCACCTCAGTGATAATCGACAGCTGGGTGTTGGACTTGGTCGCCAGTTTCTCAATCAGCGGAAACAGATCCGGCGTGGGCACCAGCGCTTCAGTGACGATCGTCAGGTGAGTTTCCCAGCCGCGTGACAGGGCTTCGGCGTCGGTGGTGAGCTTGTCCGCCGCCTCGAGCAGCACGCGCCCGCGCTCCAGCAGCATCCGTCCGACATTGGTGAACTTTGTGCGATGACCTGAGCGGTCAAACAGCACCACGTCCAGCTCCTCCTCCAGTTTTTGCATGGTGTAGCTCAGGGCGGAAGGCACGCGTCCCAGCTCATCAGCCGCGGCAGCGAAGCTCCCGCGACGGTCGATCGCATCCATCACGCGTAACGCTTCCAGCGTTAATGCTCTCTCTTTGGCCATCGCTTTCTCATTCAGGAAATTTGAACATACCGGGCAGAATATCTGGCTAACAATACAGCGTCCATACCTTTACCATTGATTTAGTGTAAAGAGAGGTCAAGAACATGATTACTACCCGAACAGCCAAACAATGCGGACAAGCAGACTTCGGCTGGCTGCAGGCCCGCTACACCTTCTCCTTTGGCCACTACTTCGACCCGAAATTACTGGGCTTCGCGTCCTTACGCGTTCTCAATCAGGAAGTGCTGGCGCCAGGCGCTTCCTTCCAGGCCAGAACATACCCAAAAGTCGATATCCTGAACCTGATTCTGGAAGGCGAAGCGGAGTATCGCGACAGCGACGGCAACCACGTGCAGGCCAAAGCCGGTGAAGCACTGCTGATCGCCACCCAGCCTGGCGTGAGCTATAGCGAGCATAATCTGAGCAAAGAGCAGTCGTTAACGCGGATGCAGCTGTGGCTCGATGCCTGCCCGCAGCGGGAAAACCCGTTGCAGCAGAAAATCGAGGTCGCCAACGCGCCGCTACAGCTGCTGGCCTCACCGGATGGGGGGAATAATAGCCTCCAACTTCGCCAGCAGGCCTGGGTCTATCATATCGCGCTGGAAAAAGGTGAGCAGATCAACGTGCAATTGCATGGGCCACGCGCCTACCTGCAGTCGATCCACGGCACGGTCCATGCCGTCGCGCAGGAACAACCAAAACAGGCTCTCACCTGTGGTGATGGGGCATTTATTCGTGACGAAGCTAACATTACCCTCGTCGCCGATACGCCGCTGCGCGCTTTGCTGATAGATTTACCGGTGTAACAACGGAAGTGATGGAGTCTGTCAGTGAGTAAGAAGAAAAACAGAAAAAAGGCGTCTCCGACGCCGCTAGCCCCGACGCCGCCGGAAACCGTCGGCGTCGTCAGCTTTGGTTATGATGAGATGCTTAGCGAACTGGAAGCCATTGTTGCCGAGGCGGAGATTCGCCTGCGGGATGAAGAAAGTCTCGCCTGAACCTGCAGTATGGATTATTCGGCTATCCTTGATGACTTCCCACTTATATCGGCCCCGAAAGGGGCCGATGGCATTATTCACTCAGCGCGTCGGCAAGATCTTTTTTCACCTGGGTACGCTGCTCGGGTGTCAGTACCTGATTCACATCAAAATAGTACTTCACGCGATAATAACGTACCTGTTGATCAATTTTACTGAAAGCCGCCAGCTGATCCTTCACCGCTTTCTCATTCCATTTACCGGAATCAATCACGTTAATCAGCGCGCCATCTTTAATGTTTTGCTGTGAAATCTGCTGCACATTATTTTCCAGCTGCTGATGCAGGCTTTTAATTTTCGCCACCTGATCGCTGGTGAGTTTTAAGTGCTGGACAATAGGATCCTGCGCTGGCGCTGGCGCCGCCTGCACGTCCGCGGCCTGTGCCGTCAGAGAGAAACTGCTGGTAAGAAGGGTGGCGAACGCAATACGGGTTATTAATTTCATTGTCTTATCCTGATGTGAAATTGCCAGAAATAGCGGTTTATTATTTTACAGCCGGGAGTGAATAATTGTAAAAAATAATACCTAAAGATTATTTTCATTCGTGATAAGAATAAAAACACCAAACGCATTGATTACATGAATGAGGTCACTATGTTAATTCGTACAATCCATACAACAACATTAACTCATTACCTTCAATTAAAGAAGCAGATCAAATAGTTGACAGTGGTGACTTTTTCTTTAATTTAATCAGCGCACATCACGTTATCCAGTGAATCAGGGATATCATTAAAAAAATAAATAGGGAGATAGGTATGTTATTACGCTTTCGTGTATTACCGTTGGTATTTTTCATATTGTTGTTAAGCGGCTGCGGCCTGGCCTCTAAAGCCTTTTATTCCGCAGGCGATAAATTATTTCAGCCGGGAGATGACGCCGTCGCTTCGATGCAAACGTATTCCGTCGCGCAGTTTCTGCAGCCGTTTACTCTCAATCCGGCGAAGGCCAGCAGCGATTATCTGGGTAAATGGGTTAAGGTGCGCGGCGTGATTGTCGACATTCGCAGAATGAGCGGCATCGCCGGCAGCTACTATTTTATCGTGACTATGCGCGATGAGCAGAATAAAACGGATAAACGTCTGACCTTTAATTTTGGATCGCATAACAGCGCAGACGTCGAGTCTTTAAGCAACGGCAGCATCGCCACGATTATCGGCCAGGTTCATCAGGTGCAAGATTCCACGATACCGACGCTACAGAATCCTAAGGTGGTTAAATAACGCTAGCTGACCGGTAAGCCGCGGGTTTTTGGTATAGCGTCGTGGACAGTCATTCATTCGCGTCACGGATTCAGATAGCAAAAACCCCGCCGGAGCGGGGTTTTGGTATAGAGAGGTGAAACTGACCGATAAGCCGCGTGTTTTTGGTATAGCGTCGTCGACAGTCATTCATCCTGCGTCCGGTATTCAGATAGCAAAAACCCCGCCGAAGCGGGGTTTTGACATAAAGAGGTGAAACTGACCGTTAAGCCGCGTGCTTTTGGTATAGCGTCGTGGACAGTCATTCATCCTGCGTCCGGTATTCAGATAGCAAAAACCCCGCCGAAGCGG
>NZ_JBEAFZ010000011.1:0-58786 GCF_040062415.1 Klebsiella sp. GG_Kp173 | reverse complement strand
AACCCCCCCTATGCGGGGGGGGGGGCGGGCGCGGGCGCCATCGACCGCCTCGGAAAGGGTGAAGCAGTCGGCATCGTTTGCCATCCACACCGGTTGGCCAAGCTGCTGCATGATATCCCGGCGCAGATCGTGGCCGTTGAGCACCAGGCAGTTGCAGTTTTTAATGCGTCCGCTTTGCGGATCGATAGCCCCGGGCAGGCCGATCCCCAGAGTGAACGGCTGCGGGCTGACCGCGCGCATATCGGCAATCAGGGTCAGCAGTTGACGCATAAAGGCGTCATAGCTCTCTTTGTGGGTTGGCCGACGCAGGCGCTGGACGCATTCGCCTGCGGGATCCAGCAGTACGGCCTCCATTTTGGTGCCGCCAATATCTATTCCAAGATGTAACATAGTGACCTCGGGGAATCAGACCCGGCCAGCACGTCTGGCCGGGCAAGGCGCTAGGCGTGAAGCGGTTGCGCGCGGTAAATCGCAATCAGTTCGGCAATCAGCTCTTTCGCCAGAATGGAGGTCATCAGGTGATCCTGAGCATGGACCATCACCAGCGTCATTTTGGTTTTTCCCTCGCCTTCGTCAGCTTCGATAAGCTGGGTCTGCACAAGGTGAGCTTCGCGGGAATAGTGCGTCGCTTCCTGCATTTTGGCGTCGGCCGTGGCGAAATCACCCGCTTTAGCGGCGTGCAGCGCTTCGTAGCACAGGCTACGGGACTGGCCGGCGTTGATGATGATCCCCATCACCTGTTCTTCTAATTCCATGATTATCCTCTGAATCGTTAGCGTTAAGCGGTTTGCGCCGCGTTATCAGCCTGGTCGACGGCGTTTTCACGCTCCTGGGCCAGCAGCTGTTTTTCGTAAGCTTTGAGAAATGGCAGGTACATCACCATGGCGGTGGCCATACAAATAAGGCACAGGATCACCGGGCTAAAGCTCCAGTTCGCCGCCCACGAGGCGCCGATAGGGGCCGGCGTCGTCCACGGCGTCATCGACACTACGCGGCTGACCAGGTCCAGCTTCAGCGCAAAGTACGCCAGGGTCGCGTTGACCATCGGCACCAGCACGAACGGCAGGAAGAACAGCGGGTTCATGATGATCGGCGCGCCGAACAGAATCGGTTCGTTGATGTTAAATACGCCCGGAACCACGCCCATCCGGCCAATCGTCCGCAGATGCACGGCCTTGCTGCGCAGCAGCATCAGCGCCAGCGGCAGGGTTGAGCCGACGCCGCCGATCAGCAGATAGTGATCCCAGAAGCCCTGGACATAGATGTGCGGGATAGCGGTGCCAGCGGCCATCGCCGCCTGATTGACCGACAGGTTGGCCATCCAGAACGGGTTCATGATCCCGGTGACGATCAGCGCGCCGTGGATCCCGGCGAACCACAGTACCTGACAGACCAGCACTGACAGCAGGATCGCCGGCAGCGTATCGGAAGCTGCGACCAGCGGTTTCACCAGCGACATGATCGCTTCCGGAATGATCATCCCCAGCTGGGCCTCGATAAACAGGTTCAGCGGATGTAGCGTCAGAATGATCGCCAGCACCGGGATCAGGATCTCGAACGAGCGCGCTACCCCGGCAGGCACTTCCGGCGGCAGGCGAATGGTGATGTTATGTCGCTTGAGGAAGGCGTACAGCTCGGTGGAATAGATAGCCACCAGAATGGCGGTAAAGATCCCCTGGCCGGAGAAGTAGGCAGTAGAGATCTGGCCATCTTTCAGCGGCGCGGCGACCAGCAGAAACGACATCAGCGACAGCATCCCGGCGGTCAATGAGTCCAGGTGATGGTGCTTGGCGAGGCTGGCGGCGATCCCGACGGCGATAAACAGGGTCATCACCCCCATGCTGAAGTTGAACGGCAGCATCAGCGCCTCGCGATGATCGAGCGAAAATTGCAGCCAGGCGCGGGCAAAGCCCCACGTCGTATCCGGAGAAAACGGCGGGAAGATAAACACCAGCAAAAACGAGCCGACGATCATAAAGGGCAGGGCGGTAATAAAACCGTCGCGGATGGAGGTAACGTATTTTTGCTGGCCGATCGCTCCCGCCATAGGCGTGATCTGCCGTTCGATCACATCGATCAATTTAGCGTACAGAGAGCTCATGATCTTTCCTTAGTTCTTGTTTTCGATGAGGGAAAGGGCGAAATCAAGGACTGCGGCGCCTTTTTGCATGCCGTAGTCCATCATATTGATGGGTTCGACGCGGATACCGTATTTATCCGCCTGCTTTTGCAAATCCTGCTGCATGTATTTCACCTGCGGCCCCAGCAGCACCACCTGATAATGGCCAACCTGTTCGGCGAACTCCGCTACGCCATAGGCGTTGATCTCTACCGGCAGGCCCCGCTGTTCGGCTTCCGCAATCATTTTTTTCATCAGCAGGCTGGTGGACATGCCTGCCGAACAACACAACATAATTTTTTTCATAAGTACCGCTCCTGATGAGGTTGGATGTGCGGACTATAGTCAAAATGGATGCATTACGGAAAGCGATTTCCGTTTATGGATTTATTTATTGTGACCATGATCACCTATGGCAGGCTTTCACTTTCCGGTGTTGTGGGCGATCATCCCGGCGAGACAATCATTCGCAAAGGTAGGAGTATGAACATTCAGTTAATGAATGTGGCCGTGGACATCATCGAGCAGCGGCTGGCGCCGCTGGCGAATGTTCTGACGCGCAACAACCACATTACGGCGATGCGCGATAGCTTTGCGCTGGCGATGCCATTTGTGATTGTTGGCAGCCTGTTGGTTCCCATTTTGTTTCCGCCCGTTTCCATCGACGGCGCCTCGCGTTTCGGCCAGGTCTATTTGCTGCTGCGGCCTATCCTGCTGCCGACCTTTCAGCTAACCATTGGCCTGGTGGCGCTGATTGTCGCTTTCGGCGCCAGCGCCAGTCTCGCCAAGCAGTACCGTCTGCCGGAACGGCTCTGTGGTTTAACCGGGTGTCTGGCTTTTCTGCTGTTTATCGGCTTTCGCGAGACTGCGGTGAGCAACGTTTATCTCGGCGGCATGGGGATATTTACCGCCCTGATATCCAGTACCTATTCCATTGAAATAATTCGTTTTTTCTACAAAAAAGGCTGGTGTATCCGCCTGCCTGATGAAGTGCCGCTGATGACTCGCAATGGCTTTCAACTGCTGATCCCGCTGCTGGTGGTGATGCTGTCGATAAGCGTGATGAATGCCATACTGCTGCAGACGACCGGGCGCATCGTACCGGAGCTAATCAGCGAAGCGGTGCGGCCGCTGGTGCTGGCGTCCGACACGTTGATGGCGGTACTTATCTCTTTGTTTATCTGTAACTTACTCTGGTTTATCGGTATCCACGGCGCGCTGATTATCACCGGGATTATGAACCCCTTCTGGATGACCTATCTGTTTGAAAATCAGCAGGCTTTGGCGGCGGGTTCGCCAACGCTGCCGCATATTTATCTGCAGGGATTCTGGGATTTTTACCTGCTGATCGGCGGTATCGGCTCCACTCTGCCGCTGGTATTGATGGCGATGCGCAGCCGCTCACGGCAGCTGAAAAGCGTGGCCAAAATTGGCCTGCTGCCGTCGCTGTTTAATATCAACGAGCCGATACTGTTTGGTTTTCCGGTGATCATGAACCCGGTTTTTTTACTGCCGTTTCTCTTTGTTCCGCTGATAAATGCCTGTATTGCATGGTATTTGACTCAGCTGGGCATCCTCGATCGCGCGGTGGCGATGCTACCCTGGTCGATGCCTTCTCCGCTGGGGGCGGCATGGTCGGCGAACGGCAGTTGGAAAAATTTGTGCATGAGCCTGTTCGCGATGTTTAACGCCTGGATGCTTTATCGCCCCTTCTTCAAAGTTTACGAACGCCAGCTCGCGGAAACCGAGCGCTGATCCCCTCGCCGTCGGCGGCTTATCCCCCGACGGCACCTGTTCACTTTCTCTTTCTTCCGCTCTGCTGCCGGCTTCCGGCGGTATTCTTGTTATTTTATGTGATCAGTCTCACGAATATATTCGTCGCAGAGCGAATTTTGTGAACCAGATAGGCAATTATGGAAAGCGCTTTCCATTAGTGGATGTACATTTCCATTTTTGATCCGTAAATTTCCCCTCCGTTATCGGTTCGTGTTAACAAACATAACGTGGGAAAAAAATAATGATAAAGCTGAAACACTCAATACCTCTGGCTCTCCTCTCGCTGGCCGGGACCAGCAGCCTGGCCTGCGCCGATCCGAAGTATGATTTTGCGCTGCATGGCTATATTCGCTCCGGGATCCTTGCCAATTCTGATGGCAACCGCGCGGACTCCGTCGGCCTGATGCCGGACGGCAAGTGGCGACTGGGCAACGAAGAAGACACCAAGATCGAACTGATCCCCACCGTAACGCTGACGGCGGACAGCGGCGTGGTGGCGAAAGTGCAGGCCAACCTCACTCACCAGTCGAAATGCACCTCCGACTGGAACTGTCAGGATGACGATGGCCATGATGTGCAGTTTCGTGAAGGGTTCGCCGAGCTGAGCAATCTGGATTTTGCGCCGGAGATGACCTTCTGGGCCGGTAAGCGCTACAGCAGCTCCAACACTTCCAGCCATCAGTTTGACTGGGAGTACATTCAATACAATGGCACCGGCGGCGGCTTCGATAACATGGATCTGGGCTTCGCTCGCTTCGATGCCGGGGTCTACGCCTTTTCGCCCACCGATGAAACCAAAGCCTACCCGGTGGATAAGGGAGATCAGGGCTACCCGGATGACTACTCCCTCAACCTGTGGCTGAAAAAGATCGCCGGGACAGGCTTCGATCTGGAGCTGATCGGCCACCACATGAACCGTAACGAAAAGCATCCGACTTCCGCCGAAAAGGGCTATGGCGTGACCGGTATTTATAACTTTGACGGTTTTTATGGCCTCACCGGGGGGTACTCCCGCCTCGCATTGCAGTACGGCAAAGGGCTGGCGGCGGGCGACTCGCTGGGTAAAAACGGCTGGGGCTGGGCCAATCTGGAAAACACCCAGTCCTGGCGGGTGGTGCTGGATAGCGTGGCCTCGATGGGCGATCTGGAAATCTCCACCTTCGCCTTCTGGCAGAAGGATAAAAACTACCGCTGGTGGACGGAAGATGACAATGGCTGGGGACGCTCGATGTGGGTCGCCGGTATCCGCCCCTATCATCAGATCACCCGCAACTTTGCCATGCAGTACGAGCTGGGCTACGAATACCTGGATGACAAAAACTACAAAGGGGTTAACGGCAAAGGCAAAGGCGGCCTGACCAAAGTCACCGTTGCGCCAACGCTGACTTTTGACTCCGGCTTCTGGGCGCGCCCGCAGCTGCGTTTCTTCGTCACCTACGCGAAGTGGGACAAAGGTGTCTCCGATGCGCTGGACGGCAACTACAACTGGGATACCAATACCATCACCGCCGGCGGTTATTCCCGCAGTGGCTCAACCGACACCGTTAACTTCGGCGTACAGGCCGAAGTCTGGTTCTAAGGAGAGACAGCGATGAAGCCGATGAAAAACCTGCTGCTAATGGGGCTGCTGTCCGCGCTGGGGGCCGGCGGGGCGCTGGCCGCCGAGCGCTCGCATTTTGAACACTTTATCACTCGCGACGGCGCCGCTCTCAAGGATGGCGATAAGGTGTTTCGCTTCGCCGGGATCCACGCGCCGGAGCTGCACCGCATTGAAGACGACGCCCGCGGCCCCTGCAGGGCAGACCCGCGCGGCTGGGGGCAATACTTTAAATGGCCGACGGCCCAGGAGCAGCAAAACTGGATCCAGGCGATGGTGCAAACCGGGGCGAAAGCCCAGCGCGTCTACGTGCTGTCGGTGCAGCAGGAGTTTGACAAGGCCTGCGGCCGCGAGACCCATATTCTCGCGCCGGAAACGGCGGACGGCATGCCGCGGCTGAATGAGAAAGCCATGCGGGTGTATGACAACATGATTGCCGAAGCGGATAAACAGGGATTGCGACTGATCCTGCCCTTTATCGACCACTGGTGGTGGTGGGGCGGGCGCGAGCAGCTGGCGGCGTTCTACCACGAAAAAGCGGAAGACTTTTATCGTACCGATAGCAAGACCTTCAAAGCCTATCTGGATGTGATCCGTCAGGTCATCACCCGGACAAATACCGTCACCGGCCGCGCCTATTTTGATGAGAAGGCGATCATGGCCTGGGAGACCGGTAACGAGCTGGAGGATACCAATGCCGATTTTCTGCAGCAGACCGCGGCGTGGATTAAAAAGTGGGCTCCCAACCAGCTGGTGATGGATGGCACCTATAAGAAAATCAATTCTTTTGCGTTGACTGACCCCAATGTGGATATCGTCAGCAATCACTATTACACCAACGCCGATAATAACCATCCCGGGCAGGTGACGCAGGATCTACGCGCCGTCGGCGGGCAAAAAGTCTATCTCGTCGGCGAGTTTGGCTTGCTGCCGGCGGATCAGCTGAACGCCATTATGCAGTCGATTGTTCACAGCGAGGTCAACGGGGCGCAAGCCGCCGGGGGGCTTATCTGGGGCTTCCGCGGCCATCGTCACGACGGCGGCTTCTACTGGCATAAGGAGTCGACCGGACACTACAGCTACCACCTGCCGGGGTTTGCAAAAGAAGGCGAAGCGAATCAGGAGCAGGCGGTGGTTGATCTGGTGCGCACCGCCGCAGCGCAGATGGCCGGACAGCAGAGGATGGCGCCGCTGCCGAAGCCGGACGCGCCTCTGCTGCGCGAGACCACCTCGCCCTTCGCGATCAACTGGATGGGTGCCGCGGTAGGACGTAGCTACGATGTCGAACGCGCTGGCTCGCCGACCGGGCCGTGGACGGTGGTGGGCCGGGATATATCCGATGGCGTTAACGAATGGAACCCGGAAACCATGGTTCTGTTCCGCGACGATTATCGTCAGCTTCAGCTCGGGCGGACGTACTACTACCGGGTGACGGCGAAAAACGAGAGCGGTCGTTCTGTCCCTTCCAATGTGATTAGCGTGAAGCATAGTGAGGTGAATCAGCCGCCGGCTATCACGCTGGAACCCGCCTTAACTACCACTCAGGACCAGGGCGTCGAGCTTACGGCCAACTGGCAGGACGATGGCCTGCCGTCGCGAGAGGTGAAAGTGGGCTGGCAGCACGCCGGCGACGGACAGGTACATTTCTGCCATGCCGATCGGCCGCAAACCCGGGCCTGGTTCACGGCGCCAGGCACCTATGCGCTGACGTTCACTGCCGACGATGGGCTGCTGAAAAGCAGCAAAACCGTGACCGTGACGGTGGGCGAGGCGACGGGGAAGGCGCCGGCGGATTTCTGTCGTTATCACGGCAAAGTCTATGGCGTGGCTGAGGGGCGCCTGACGGTAATGAAGAGTGATAAAGACGCGCTGGCAGTTGGCGAGGACGGTTTTCTCGGCCCATTTGCCAGCGAGGGGGATAAGATCAGCTGGCAGGTGCAGGCGCCGTGGAGCGGTCAGTTCCAGCTCAACGTAACCTTCAACGGCAAATGGGGCGGCAAGCAGAACTCCTTTGTCGTCAACGGGGGCGCTCCGCAGGCCGTGGCCTTCCCGCAGACGGATGAGCAGGGCCAGCAGCTGCGGATACCCGTAACGCTGAAAGCGGGGAGCAATCAGGTTGACTTCGGCCGCTTCGCCGGCGACTGGGGCTATATGTTTATTAAATCGATCGAAGTGGTCGCGGAGTAGTACGCTCAGGCTGCGCCAGACGGGCGCAGCCTTTTTTCGAAAGGAGAGGTTATGCAGCAGTATCAGTTTCCGCAAGGGTTTCTGTGGGGGGCGGCGGCGTCCGGCCCGCAAACGGAAGGGGTCACCAATAAACGCCATCGTTCCATCTGGGACAGCTGGTTTGCTGAACAGCCGGAGCGATTTTATCAACAGGTAGGGCCGCAAACCGTGTGTGATACTTATCATCAGTATCCGCAGGACGTGGCGCTGATGAAACAGACCGGCTTCAACTCGTTTCGAACCTCGATTCAGTGGTCACGACTGATCGCGGATTTTGAAACCGGCTCGCCGGACCCGGACGCGGTGCGTTTTTATCACGCCTATCTTGATGAGATGATCGCCAACGGCATTGAGCCGATGATCAATCTCTACCATTTTGATATGCCTGAGGTGCTGCAGAAACAGTACGGTGGCTTTGAATCGGCGCACGTAGCAGAGCTGTTCGCCCGCTTTGCCCGCACCGCCTTTAACCTGTTTGGCCATAAGGTTAAATACTGGATAACCTTCAACGAGCCGATTGTACCGGTTGAGGGAGGCTACCTGTACGACTTCCACTATCCGTGTAAGAAAGATGGCCGGCTGGCGGCGCAGGTGGCGTTTAACATTATGCTGGCGCATGCCAAAGCGGTAACGGCTTATCGTGAACTGGCGCTGGCGGGCGAGATCGGCGTGGTGCTCAACCTGACTCCGAGCTATACGCTCACCGACAGCGACGCGGATAAAAAGGCCGCCTGGTATGCCGACCTGTTTTTTAACCGCAGCTTCCTTGACCCGCTGGTAAAACATGAATTCCCTAAAGCGCTGTGCGAGATCCTCGCCGCCCACGACTGCCTGCCGACGACCAGCAAAGACGACGTGGCGTTGATCCTCAGCGCGGAGATCGATTTTCTTGGGGTGAACTATTACGTGCCGCGGCGGGTAAAAGCGCGTGAGAGCGAATATGACCTCGATTATTTCACCCCGGAATACTATTTCGAAAACGCGGTGAACCCGCAGGGCCGCTTTAACCCCTATCGTGATAACAACGAGATCCTGCCGCAGGCTATTTACGACATTGCCGCCAATATTCGTGAAAACTACGGCAATATTAAGTGGTATCTCGCGGAA
This sequence comes from Klebsiella sp. GG_Kp173, assembly GCF_040062415.1. Taxonomy (NCBI): domain Bacteria; kingdom Pseudomonadati; phylum Pseudomonadota; class Gammaproteobacteria; order Enterobacterales; family Enterobacteriaceae; genus Klebsiella; species Klebsiella sp. GG_Kp173. Next base: position 49,961 of record NZ_JBEAFZ010000011.1, on the reverse strand, counting down.
ATCGGTATCGCGATGGATCGACAATCAGAGGGAGAGCCCGCGGCGGACGGGGTCATAGACGATACTTTCCGCATTCAACTGATGGAAGAGCATCTGGTGCAGCTGCACCGCGCTATCGCCGACGGCGCGAACTGCTTTGGCGTGCATCAGTGGACGTTTATCGACAACTGGTCGTGGATCAATGCCTTCAAACGGCGCTACGGCTTCTGGCGACTGGATCTGGAGACTGGCGAGCGACAGATAAAACGCAATGCGCTGTGGTTTGCCGAACTGGCGACCAGCAACGGTTTTACCCGCGACAAATAGCGCGCTGCGCCAGCGCTCCCTCCTGGCGGCGCGCAAAGAGGGAGCGTGCGAGGTCACACCAGTTCGTCTTTATTAATGCCCAGCCGCTTCATGCGCGACAGGAGCGTGGTGCGCTTCAGCCCCAGCCGCTGGGCGGCGCCCTTCGGCCCGGCCACCACGCCGTTGCTCTCCTTCAGCACCCGGACGATCAGTTGATATTCATCTTCGCCTTCCTCAGGCAGGACCTCTGGCGACCGCGGAGGCTCGATGATATCCCGCTCCGGCAGGGAGAGCTGCAGCACGTTGCCGCGGGTCAGCAGGACCGCCCGTTCGATGACGTTTTCCAGCTCGCGCACGTTGCCCGGCCACTCCATGCGCGTCAGGGTGCGCAGGGTTTCCGCCGGGATGCTGTCGATATTGCGTCCCATGCGGCGGGCGATTTTGAAGGTAAACGCCTTCACCAGCAGCGGGATGTCGTCGGGACGCTCGCGCAGCGGCGGCAGGTGGATCGGGAACACGTTGAGCCGGTAGTAGAGATCGCTGCGGAATTCCCTGTCGATAACCATTTGCTTGAGATCGCGGTTGGTGGCGGCGATCAGTCGGACGTCGGTCTGGATCAGCTTGTTGCTCCCCAGGCGTTCGAACTCCTGCTCCTGGAGGACGCGCAGCAGCTTGGGCTGCAGCTCCAGCGGCATATCGCCCACTTCATCAAGGAACAGGGAGCTTTTGTCCGCCAGTTCGAAGCGGCCGATACGCTGGGCGCTGGCCCCGGTAAACGCGCCGCGTTCGTGGCCGAACAGATCGCTCTCCAGCAGCCCGGCGGGCATCGCGGCGCAGTTCATCTTCACCATCCGCCGACTGTTTCGTCCGCTGAGGTTATGAATGGCGCGGGCGATAAGCTCTTTACCGGTGCCGGTTTCGCCGAGGATCAGCACGGTGCTGTCGCTGTGGGCCACCATCTCGACCTGCTTGAGCACATTGTTCATCGCCTCGCTGCGGCCGATGATCTCCCCGAATTCGCTCTCGACATTGTTGAGCTGCTCGGTGAGGGCGAGGTTCTCATCCACCAGTCGCTCTTTCAGGCGCTGAATTTCGCGGTAGGCGAGGGCGTTATCGATAGCGATCGACACCCGCTCGGCGATCTGCCGCAGCAGCTTGAGATTGGTGGTGGTAAACACCTGTTCGTCGCACTGCGCCAGCTTCAGCACGCCGAGCAGGGTGTTGCCGGACATCAGCGGCAGCAGGCACAGGGTCTGGATCTTGTTGCCCCACATCTCGAAGAGCATTTTCTCGTACGGCGCGAGAGTGTCATGCTCGTGCAGGTTAAGCAGCAGCATCTCTTTGCTTTTGAACACCCGCTCGGTGAGGGTGCCGGCTTCATCCACCTCGCTCTGGTCGTGAACCGGATGGCTGGCGTCAAGATAGTGGGTGGAATAGATGTTGAGCTTCCCTTTGCGGTTGCTGCGCAGCACTACGCTGATGGCATCGATCCGGAAGTAGCGATGGATCTCTTTCGCCACCTCGCTGACCAGCTCGTCGATATCCAGACGCGAGAGGACCGCGTTGGTGATCGCCACCAGGATGCGAAAGTTGTCGCGCTCGTGGCACAGCAGATCGTAATCGACGTTGTTGCTGACCCGGTTCTGAATCTGCTCGGTGACGACGGCGACGATCTGCGCGAAGGTATGCAGCCGCTGGAACTCTTTCTCGCTCCATGGCCGGTTGTCACGACGCAGAAATTCGCAACCGCCGAAGATCCGCCCGTCGGCCGCCAGCGGCAGCAGCGAATAGTACCCGAACGGGCGATAGATCCCGCTACGGATAAGCTGCGGCCAGGTGTCGGCAAAGGTCTCATGATCGCAATGCAGGGCATCCGGCCGGGAGAGTAAGCGGCGCACCGGACCGTGGGCGAGCACGGTTTCATCTTCGTAGCTCACCGGCTGGCCTGCCTCATCGCAGGCGTATCTGGCCGCGCGGTGGTTGCCTGCGTTCCACAGGATAATGGCCGCTTCGTCGGCCAGCGCGGACTGTTGCACCAGGCGGGTCAGGGTTTCGCTCAGCGCAGCCAGATCGGGCTGCTGTAATAAAAGCCGGGTGATATCAAACAGACCCTGCTGGCCGAGATCGCTCATCGGTGTATACGACATGGCTTACATCCAAAACGCGCCGGCAACGCGGCGCATAAGAAAATGATGGTACAAATAATAGTATGTTAATAAGGCGGTTGTGACCGCCGTTAACCCATCCGTGGGCGCCCGCTGGTTTGGGCGGGATACTCATGCTGGCTTTTCCCGGCTTACGCTGCGCTTAGCCGGCTACAAGTGCGCGGAGTTTTGTAGCCGGATAAGGCGCCAGCCGCTATCCGGGCCCCGACGCCGTCGTTAACAAATTCTCGGCAGCGGCTCGGCGTGGGGAAGATCGAGCGTCCGCTTCACGCCGTACAGCCCGACGGAACGCACGCCCGGGCGGGCGACCACCTCGCCGATTATCGCCGCCTCGCATCCCAGGGCGTGAGACCGTAGATGCGTCAGCACATTTTCCGCTTCTTCGCGGGCGACGGCGATCACCAGCTTGCCTTCATTGGCGAAGTTCAGGGCGTCCAGCCCGAGCAGCTCGCAGACCCCGCGCACGGTGTCGTTGACCGGCAGCTTCGCCTCGTGCAGTTCTATGCCGCAGCCGCTGGCGACGGCGAACTCATGGGCGACGGCGTTGACGCCGCCGCGGGTGGCGTCGCGCAGGGCTTTTACGCCGCGCAGCGGCCGCAGGGTTTGGATCAGCGGCGTCAGCACCGCGCAGTCGCTGGACAGCGCGCCGTCGAGCCCCATCTGCTCACGCAGATTAAGGATGGTGGCGCCATGATCCCCCAGCGTGCCGCTGACCAGCAGCACATCGCCGGCGCTGATCTGCTGCGTCCCCCAGCGAACGTCCGCCGGGATGGCGCCGATGCCGGCGGTGTTGATAAACAGCTTATCCGCCGCGCCGCGCGGTACCACTTTGGTATCGCCGGTGACGATGGCGATCCCTGCCGCCCGAGCGGTATCGGCCATGCTGGCGACCACCGCTTCCAGGGTAGTCATCTCCAGCCCCTCTTCGAGAATAAACCCGCAGGAGAGATAGCGCGGGATGGCGCCGCTGACCGCCACGTCGTTGGCGGTACCGCAGACGGCCAGCTTGCCGATATTGCCGCCGGGAAAGAACAGCGGGTCAATCACATAGCTGTCGGTGGAGAAGGCGAGGCGATCCCCCTGAGCGGCAAGCGCCGCCAGATCGAGGCGCGCCTGATCCTCCTGCTCCGCCAGCCAGGGGTTGGCGAAAGCCTGCATAAACAGGTCGCCGATCAGCTGCTGCATTGCCTGACCGCCGCTACCGTGGGCTAACTGGACGCTTTTCATGCTTCATATTCCTGACTGCGATATTGATACCAGGCGGCGCAGGCCCCTTCCGAGGAGACCATCAGCGCGCCAAAGGCGCTTTGCGGATTGCAGGTGCTGGCGAAGAGCGGGCACTGGTGCGGTTTACAGCGACCGGTCAACACCTCGCCGCAGCGGGCGCGCGGGTCGTCGCACACGCGCTGCGGCGCCGGGCGGAAATGGGCCTCGGCATCTAAGCGCTGATAGGCCGGCGTGAGGCGCACGCCGGAGTCGCTGATGACCCCCAGACCGCGCCATTCGCTGTCGCCATCAAGGCAAAACACGTCGGCCATCGCCGCCTGCGCCAGCGGGTTGCCGGCATCCGGCACCACGCGACGGTACTGATTTTCCACTTCGCTACGCTGCGCTATTGTCTGCTCAACCAGCATCACCGCGCCTTGCAGTAGATCAAGCGGTTCGAAACCGGCGACCACTAACGGGCGATGATAGTCGCTGGCGATAAAGCCGTAGGCTTCGGTGCCGATCACCATACTGACGTGGCCGGGGGCGAGAAAGGCGTCGATACCGTTGTCCGGCTGATCCAGCAGACTGCGCAGGGTCGGCAGCAGGGTGATGTGCTGACAGAAAAAGAAGAAGTTTTCGACGTTGCGCTCCCGCGCCTGACGCAGGGTGAGGGCGGTGGCGGGCATGGTGGTTTCGAAACCGAGACCGAAAAAGACCACTTCACGCTGCGGGTTTTGCTGCGCCAGCCGCAGGGCGTCCATCGGCGAGTAAACGATGCGAACATCGGCGCCGCTGGCTTTCGCCTGCAGCAGTGAGCCGTTTTTGCCTGGCACGCGCATGGCGTCGCCGAAGGTACAGAAGATCACCCCCGGGCGGCTGGCAATCTCAATGCAGGCGTCGATGCGCCCCATCGGCAGGACGCATACCGGGCAGCCGGGCCCATGAATAAATTCAATATTCTCCGGCAACAGCTGGTCGAGACCGAACTTAAATATGGCATGGGTATGGCCGCCGCAGACCTCCATGATGCGTAGCGGTCGCGCGGCGGTGTGCGGCAGCAGATGGGCACGCTGCTGAAGATGGGCCACCAGCTGCATGACCTGCTCGGGGGCGCGGTATTCGTCAACGTAACGCATTATCGCTCCTCGCCGTACAGCAGGGCGCCGACGTCCGGCTCCACGTCAAACATATTTTGCAGCGCCTCGAGCGTATCGCGCGCTTCGGCTTCATTGATCACGCTCATGGCGAACCCGACGTGCACCAGCACCCACTGGCCGAGACGCGGCTGACCCTGCTCGTCAACGGCGCCCACCAGCGTCAGGTCAACGTCGCGCTGAATGCCACAGACTTCCACCTTCGCCAGCACGCCGTCGATGGCGCAAATTTGTCCCGGAATGCCTATGCACATCGTTGCGTCTCCAGCCAGGTGAGCCACTGGTCCATGCCTTCGCCGCTGGTGGCGGAGAGGAGGATAATTTCAATATGCGGATTGACCTCGCGGGCGCAGGCCAGGCATTTATCCACGTCAAAGTTGAGATACGGCAGCAGGTCGACCTTGTTGAGCAGCATCAGGCTGGCGGCGGCGAACATATGCGGATACTTCAGCGGCTTGTCTTCGCCTTCTGTGACCGACAGTACCGCCACCTTATGGCGTTCGCCGAGATCAAAGCTCGCCGGGCAGACCAGGTTGCCGACGTTTTCAATAAACAGAATGCCGTGGTCAGCCAGCGGCAGTCGCGGGGCGGCGTCGGCGATCATTTGGGCGTCAAGATGGCAGCCTTTCCCGGTGTTGACCTGGATCGCCGGAGTGCCGGTGGCGCGAATGCGGGCGGCGTCATTGACCGTTTGCTGGTCGCCTTCGATCACCGCGCAGTCGGCACGCCCTTTCAGCCGGGTGAGGGTTTCGGTGAGCAGGGTGGTTTTGCCGGAGCCGGGGCTGGAAACCAGATTCAGCACCAGCTGCTGCTTTGCCGCAAAGCGCGCGCGGTTGCGCGCCGCCAGGCGGTTGTTTTTATCCAGCACGTCGATTTCCACTTCCAGCATCCGCCGCTGGCTCTGGCCCGGGGCGTGAGTCCCCGCTTCGCCATGGCCGTAATGCAGATCGCCCTCTGTCGTGCGGGTGGGGGCGAAGTGGTCAGTTTTGACGCCGGTGATGGTCATCGTCTGGCGTGGGGCGGGCGCGAAGGGGGCGCTGCGGAACGCGGAATGCGGGTTTTGTTCGTCTCCTTCAATATAGAGGTTGCCTTCGCCACAGCCGCATGTCGTACACATAATTTACTCCAATTCTAAACGCTGAATCTGTAAGCCGTCATCCGCCACGATCTGTAGCTGGTCGTTATTGCAGTGCGGGCAGCGGCGGACGTGCTGCGAGACAAGATGGACGTACTGCTGACAGCGTTCGCACCAGCATTCAGCCTGTTGTTCGGCGATATGCAGTTCACACCCCTCCGCCAGCGTGCCGCGGCAGACCAGCTCAAAGCAGAAGGTCAGGGCGCTGGCTTCGACGCAGGAAAATGCCCCGACCTTAAGCCACACGCCGGTCACCCGTCGCGCGCCGGCCTGCTGCGCCTGTTGTTCAATAATTTCCAGCGCCCGCTGGCTGAGGGTGATTTCGTGCATAGTCGCCTCCGTATCGCGATGCGCCTTTTATGCAATAACGATGCCAGAACAGACTCATGGCGGTGGGAAATGTCGATGACGACGCGCCGGGGCTGTCATCGACATGTCGCGTCGGCAGGAGATAAATATAAAAACATAATTAAATCAAATAAATAAAATGTGGCACGGAAAATGCTTAAACGGTGCATCTCATGCTACGGAGAAACCGATATGACTATTTGGGAAATAAGTGAAAAGGCGGATTACATCGCCGACCGTCACCGGCAGCAGCAGGAGCAGTGGCATATCTACTGTAACTCGCTGGTTCAGGGGATCACCCTGTCGAAAGCCCGCCTGCATCACGCGATGAGCTGCGCGCCGGACAAAGAGCTGTGCTTCGTGCTGTTCGGCCATTTTCAGGTGTTCGTCGCCCTGGCGGAAGGCTTCAACAGCCACACCATCGAATACTACGTCGAAAACAAAGGCGGCGGTGATAAGTATCTGATTGCTCAGGCCACGCTCGCCGCGGATGGCACGGTGGACGGGCGGATCAGCAACCGCTCCCGCGATCAGGTGCTGGAGCACTATCTGGCGATTATCGCCACCGTCTATGACCGTCTGTACGACGCCATGGAGCAAGACCAACCGGTGGACTTAAGCCATCTGGCCCTGACCCACTGATCGCAAGGTGTCGACATGTGTCGAAAATGACACCTGCGCAACCTGATTTCGTCAAAAGTGACTTTCACCCGAGGATGACCCGGTGAACCGTTTTGTAATTGCTGACTCCACTGTCTGTATCGGCTGCCGCACCTGCGAAGCCGCCTGCTCTGAAACGCATCGCCAGCATGGCCTGCAGGCGATGCCGCGGCTGCAGGTGATGCGTAATGAAAAAGAATCGGCACCGCAGATGTGCCACCACTGCGAAGACGCCCCCTGCGCCGCTGTCTGTCCGGTTAACGCCATCCAGCGCGTCGATGGCGCTGTCCAGCTCAACGAGAGCCTGTGCGTAAGCTGCAAACTGTGCGGCATCGCCTGCCCGTTTGGCGCGATCGAATTTTCCGGCAGCCGTCCGCTGGATATTCCGGCCAATGCCAATACCCGACTGGCGCCCCCCGCGCCGCCGGCGCCGGCCCGCGTCAGCTCGCTGCTCGACTGGGTGCCTGGGGTGCGCGCCATTGCCGTGAAATGCGACCTCTGCCACTTCGATGACCAGGGTCCGGCCTGCGTGCGGACCTGTCCGACCAAAGCGCTGATGCTGGTGGATAGCCGTGATATCGCCCTGGCCAGCAAGCGTAAACGCCAGCTGACCTTTAATACCGACCTTGGCGACTTGTCGCTGTTCCAGGCGCAACAGGGGGAGAGGGAATGAGTGTAATTGGATTAGTCAATCAGGCGGTGACATGGTACGCCGCCAGCGCCGTGCTGGCCTTTGTGTTTGCCATGCGTAAACCGCTCAGCGGCGCCATTGCCGGGATCGGCGGCGCGGTGGCCAGCGCCATGCTGGTGGTTGCCGGCGGCGCCGCGCTGTTGATGCCGGATCGGATCCACGGCGGCATGCTGCAGTTTCTCCATCTGACGATGCGGGTGGGCGGCGTGAACGCCCTGTGGCTGCTGGCCATTGGCCTGTCGGCGCTGCCGGTGTCGCTGTTTAACATTAGCTGGCATCGCCACCCGCAGGTGAAGGCCAACGGCCTGCTGGTCAACCTGCTGCTGGCCGCCGCCACCTGTGCGGTGGTGGTGACCAATATCGGCTCGCTGGTGGTGATGGCGGAGATCATGGCGCTCTGCGCGGCGTTTCTCACCGGCTGCGCCGCCTCCGGCAAGCTGTGGTTTGCCCTGGGTCGTCTCGGCACGTTGCTGATGGCCTGGACCTGCTGGCTGGTGTGGTCGACCTACGGCACCCTCGAGCTGGCGCAGATCAATCTTCAGGCGGTGGATATGATGCAGAGCCCACTGCTGTGGCTGCCGGGGCTGGCGGGGTTCGCCCTGCTGGCGGGGGCTATCCCGCTGCACGGCTGGGCGCCGCAGGCGCACGCCGGGGCCAGCGCGCCGGCCGCCGCGCTGTTTTCCACTGTGGTCATGAAGGTCGGTCTGTACGGCATGTTAACCGTTTCGCTGGCCGGCGGCGTGCCGCCGCTGTGGTGGGGCGTGATGCTGCTGGTGCTGGGGATGATCACCGCCTTTATCGGCGGGCTGTATGCGTTGATGGAACATAACATTCAGCGCCTGCTGGCCTATCACACCCTGGAGAACATCGGCATTATCCTGCTGGGGCTGGGCGCCTTCGTCACCGGCGTGGCCACCCGCAACAGCACGCTGATGGTGCTGGGTTTCATCGGTGGCATGTATCACCTGATTAACCACAGCCTGTTCAAAACTACGCTGTTCCTCGGCGCCGGGGCGGTGTGGTTCCGCACCGGCCATCGCGATATCGAGAAGCTGGGCGGCATCGGAAAAAAAATGCCGCTGATCTCCCTCGCCATGCTGGTGGGGCTGATGGCGATGGCGGCCCTGCCACCGCTGAACGGCTTCGCCGGCGAGTGGGTTATCTACCAGTCCTTCTTCAAAATGAGCACCAGCGACCTGTTTATTGGCCGTCTGCTGGGGCCGCTGCTGGCGGTCGGTCTGGCGATCACCGGCGCGCTGGCGGTGATGTGTATGGCCAAAGTCTATGGCGTCACCTTCCTCGGCGCGCCGCGGAGCAAAGAAGCGGAAAACGCCACCTGCGCCCCCTGGCTGATGACCCTGAGCGTGGTCATGGCGGCGGTCTTCTGCCTCGTTGGCGGCATTGCCGCGCCGTGGCTGCTGCCGCTGGTGAGCGGTGCCTTCCCGCTGCAGGCCCAGGTGTCGAGCGTGGTGTCGCAGCCGATGATCGCGCTGCTGCTTATAGCCTGCCCGCTGCTGCCGTTCTTGTTGATGATCTTCTTTAAAGGCGATCGCCTGGCGGCGCGCTCGCGCGGCGCGGCCTGGGTCTGCGGCTACGATCACGAACAGTCGATGGTGGTCACTGCCCACGGTTTCGCCATGCCGGTGAAAGAGGCCTTTGCGCCGCTGCTGAAGCTGCGTCACTGGCTGAATCCGGTGCGTCTGGTGCCGGGCTGGCAATCGGCCTCGGCGCCGGCGCTGCTGCGCGGAATGGCGCTGGTTGAGCTGGCGGTGCTGGTGGTGATTGTCATTTCGCGAGGAGCCTGAGAATGAGTTTGTTAATTGCATTGCTACAGGCGCTGGCGCTGTTTGCCGTCGCGCCGCTGTTATCCGGGATCGTTCGCGTCGCCCGCGCGCGGCTGCATAACCGCCGCGGTCCGGGCGTGCTGCAGGAGTATCGGGATATCCTGAAACTGCTGGGCCGCCAGAGCGTCGGTCCCGACGCCTCGGGCTGGGTGTTCCGCCTGACGCCGTACGTCATGGTGGGCGTGATGCTGACCATCGCCACCGCCTTGCCGGTGGTGACGGTGGACTCTCCGCTGCCGGTGCTTGGGGATCTCATCACCCTGATCTACCTGTTCGCCATCGCCCGTTTCTTCTTCGCGATTTCCGGTCTGGACACCGGCAGCCCATTTACCGCGCTGGGCAGCAGCCGCGAAGCGATGCTCGGCGTGCTGGTGGAGCCGATCCTGCTGCTGGGCCTGTGGGTCGCCGCGCAGGTCGCCGGCTCGACGCACATCAGCACCATTACCGATACCCTTTATCACTGGCCGGCAGCGCGCAGCATTCCCTTGATTCTGGCGCTGTGCGCCTGCGCCTTCGCCACCTTTATCGAGATGGGCAAACTGCCGTTCGATCTGGCGGAAGCGGAGCAGGAGCTGCAGGAGGGGCCGCTTTCCGAGTACAGCGGTAGCGGCTTTGGCATCCTGAAGTGGGGCATCAGCCTCAAACAGCTGGTGGTGCTGCAGATGTTTGTCGGGGTCTTTTTCCCGTGGGGCCAGATGACCAGCTTCAGCGTCGGCGGCCTGCTGCTGGCGCTGGTGGTGGCCGTCGTCAAGCTGGTGGTGGGCGTGCTGATCATCGCGCTGTTCGAGAACAGCATGGCGCGTCTGCGTTTTTGTGCCACCTCCCGCGTCACCTGGGCCGGGTTTGGTTTTGCCTTTTTAGCCTTCGTCTCCTTGCTGGTGGCGTGATTTAAGAGAGTTTGAGCATGTCTGAAGAAAAAATCGGTCAACACTATCTTGCGGCGCTGCACCAGGCCTTTCCGGGCGTGGTGCTGGACGAAGCCTGGCAGACCAAAGACCAGTTAACCATCACCGTGAAGGTCAATTACCTGCCGGAAGTGGTGGAGTTTCTCTACTACCAGCAGGGCGGCTGGCTGTCGGTGCTGTTCGGCAACGATGAACGTAAGCTGAACGGCCACTACGCGGTCTATTACGTACTGTCGATGGAGCAGGGCACCAAATGCTGGATCACCGTGCGCGTGGAAGTGGACGCCAACAAACCGGAATACCCGTCGGTGACGCCGCGCGTGCCGGCGGCGGTGTGGGGCGAGCGCGAAGTGCGCGACATGTACGGCCTGGTGCCGGTTGGCCTGCCGGACGAACGCCGGCTGGTGCTGCCGGACGACTGGCCGGACGAACTCTATCCGCTGCGTAAAGACAGCATGGACTACCGCCAGCGTCCGGCGCCGACCACCGACGCCGAAACCTACGAGTTCATCAACGAGCTCGGCAGCAAGAAAAACAACGTGGTGCCGATCGGCCCGCTGCACGTCACTTCCGATGAGCCCGGCCATTTCCGCCTGTTCGTTGACGGTGAGAACATTATCGATGCCGATTACCGTCTGTTCTATGTCCACCGCGGCATGGAGAAACTGGCGGAAACCCGCATGGGTTATAACGAAGTGACTTTCCTGTCTGACCGCGTGTGCGGCATCTGCGGCTTCGCCCACAGTACCGCTTATACCACCTCGGTGGAGAACGCGATGGGCATCGTGGTGCCGGAGCGGGCGCAGATGATCCGCGCCATTCTGCTGGAGGTGGAACGCCTGCATTCGCACCTCCTGAACCTTGGTCTGGCCTGCCACTTCACCGGCTTCGACTCCGGCTTTATGCAGTTCTTCCGCGTGCGCGAAACCTCGATGAAGATGGCGGAGATCCTCACCGGCGCGCGTAAAACCTACGGTCTGAACCTGATCGGCGGGATCCGCCGCGACCTGCTGAAAGAGGACATGATCCAGACCCGTCAGCTGGCGCAGCAGATGCGTCGCGATGTGCAGGAGCTGGTGGATATGCTGCTCAGCACCCCGAACATGGAGCAGCGCACCGTCGGCATTGGCCGGCTGGACCCGGAAATCGCCCGCGACTTCAGTAACGTTGGCCCGATGGTGCGCGCCAGCGGCCACGCCCGCGATACCCGCGCCGACCATCCGTTCGTCGGTTACGGCCTGCTGCCGATGGAGGTTCACAGCGAGCAGGGCTGCGACGTGATATCCCGCCTCAAGGTGCGGATCAACGAGGTTTATACCGCGCTGAACATGATTGATTACGGTCTCGATAACCTGCCCGGCGGTCCGCTGATGGTGGAAGGGTTCACCTATATCCCGCACCGCTTCGCGCTGGGCTTCTCCGAGGCGCCGCGCGGCGACGATATCCACTGGAGCATGACCGGCGACAACCAAAAACTGTACCGCTGGCGCTGCCGGGCGGCGACCTACGCCAACTGGCCGACCCTGCGCTACATGCTGCGCGGCAACACCGTTTCCGATGCGCCGCTGATCATCGGCAGCCTCGACCCGTGCTACTCCTGTACCGACCGCATGACCGTGGTCGATGTACGCAAGAAGAAGAGCAAAGTGGTGCCGTACAAAGAGCTGGAGCGCTATAGCATCGAGCGTAAAGACTCGCCGCTGAAATAAGGAATCGCCATGTTTACCTTTATTAAAAAAGTCATTAAGACCGGCACCGCGACGCACGCCTACCCGCTGGAGCCGATGCCGGTAGATAAAAACTTCCGCGGCAAGCCGGAGCATAACCCGCAGCAGTGTATCGGCTGCGCGGCCTGCGTGAATGCCTGCCCATCGAACGCCCTGACGGTCGAGACCGATCTGGCCACTAACCAGCTGGCGTGGCAGTTCAACCTCGGGCGCTGCATCTTCTGCGGCCGCTGCGAAGAGGTCTGTCCGACGGCGGCGATTAAGCTGTCGCCGGAGTATGAGCTGGCGGTGTGGAAGAAAGAGGATTTCCTTCAGCAGTCGCGCTTCGCTATCTGCCACTGCCGGGAGTGCCAGCGGCCGTTCGCGGTGCAGAAGGAGATCGACTACGCCATCGCGCTGCTCAAGCATAACGGCGATACCCGCGCCGAGCTGCACCGCGAAAGCTTCGAAACCTGCCCGGAATGCAAGCGCCAGAAATGTCTGGTGCCGTCCGATCGTATTGAACTGACCCGCCACATAAGGGAGGCCAGCTGATGAGCACTTTACTTGGCCCGCGCGATGAAAACGGCATTCCGGTGCCGATGACGGTGGATGAATCCATCGCCAGCATGAAGGCCTCGCTGCTGAAGAAAATCAAACGTTCCGCCTACGTTTATCGCGTCGACTGCGGCGGCTGTAACGGCTGCGAAATCGAAATCTTCGCCACCCTTTCGCCGCTGTTCGACGCTGAACGCTTCGGGATTAAGGTTGTGCCTTCGCCGCGCCATGCCGATATCCTGCTGTTTACCGGGGCGGTGACCCGCGCGATGCGCTCCCCGGCGCTGCGAGCCTGGCAGTCGGCGCCGGATCCGAAGATCTGTATCTCCTACGGCGCCTGCGGCAACAGCGGCGGCATCTTTCACGACCTGTACTGCGTCTGGGGCGGTACCGATAAAATCGTACCGGTCGATGTCTATATTCCGGGCTGCCCGCCGACGCCCGCCGCCACCCTGTACGGCTTCGCCATGGCCCTCGGCCTGCTGGAGCAGAAAATTCACGCCCGCCTGCCGGGCGAGCTTGACGAACAGCCGACCGAGCTGCTGCACGCCGATATGGTGCAACCCCTGCGGGTGCGCATCGACCGCGAAGCGCGGCGTCTGGCGGGCTATCGCTATGGCCGGCAGATTGCCGACGACTATATGCGTCTGCTCGGCCAGGGCGACAGCCAGGTGCTGCGCTGGCTGGAGGCGGAAAAAGATCCGCGTCTGACCGAGATCGTCACCCATCTCAACCAGGTGGTTGAGGGGGCGCGTATCCGATGAGCGAGACGGTGGTGTTCAGTCAGCTGAGCCGTAAATTTATTGATGAGAACGACGCCACGCCGGATCAGGCGCAGCAGGTGGTCTATTACAGCCTGGCGATTGGCCACCACCTCGGCGTCATCGACTGTCTTGAGGCGGCGCTGAGCTGCCCGTGGGACGCGTATCTGGCATGGATCGCCACCCTTGAGGCCGGGAGCGTCGCGCGGCGCAAAATGGAGGGCGTGCCGAAGTATGGCGAAATCGTCATCGACAGCAGCCATGTGGCGATGCTGGCCAACGCCTTTGATAAAGCGCAGTCCGCGCAGACCCCGCAGCAGCAGGCGTGGAGTAAAACGATGCTCAGCATGCTGCATGATATTCACCAGGAGAGCGCCATCTATCTGATGGTGAGGAGATTACGTGACTGACGTTTTACTCTGTGTTGGCAACAGTATGATGGGCGACGACGGCGCCGGACCGTTGCTGGCGGAGATGTGCGCGGCGAACCCGGCCGGCCAGTGGGTGGTCATCGACGGCGGCAGCGCGCCGGAAAACGACATCGTGGCGATCCGTGAATTACGCCCCGAACGCCTGCTGATTGTTGATGCCACCGACATGGGCCTTAACCCCGGCGACATTCGCGTCATCGACCCCGACGACATCGCCGAGATGTTTATGATGACCACCCATAACATGCCGCTCAACTATCTGGTCGATCAGCTGAAAGAGGACGTCGGCGAAGCGATCTTCCTCGGCATTCAGCCAGATATCGTCGGTTTTTATTATCCGATGACCCAGCCGGTGAAAGAGGCCGTAGTCCGGGTGTACCAGCAGCTGGCAGGCTGGCAGGGCCACGGTGGCTTTGCCCGGCTGGAGGCCGCAGACGATTAACCCTGCGGCGATCAGGGCTCCCCGACGGCGCGCGACTGGCCTGCCGGGAGCCCCGTTACCGGCGGCGCCAGCTCAAGATTCTCTATCACTAATTTACCGGGCGACACCGAGACTCTGACCTGCGTGCCGACCGGAAATCCCGCCTGCTCCAGCCAGTCGCCGTTCAGGCTCAGGGCCGCGTGGCGGGTGTAGCGCCGCGTCTCCCGCGTTTTGCGGTTCTCATGGCGTTTTCTGACATAACCCACGGTTAACTGGCGAATGGCCCTGACGATCCCTCTGGCTGCGGGGGGCTGCTGTGCGTTCATGATCTGCTCCTTGCTGAAGATACCCCTGAAAATATACTGGATAAAATACCAGTTGTTGTGAACGGGAGGCAAACCAGAAACTGGAATCAGGCTCGAGAAAAAAACATGTAATGGATGCAACAGAAAGCAGACGCCCGTCCCCCGGTCAGCGCAGGGGGACGGGCGAGCGCCGGAGACGCGCTTAGTCGAGGTCGGCGCCGTTGCTGGCTATTACCTTCTGGTACCAGAAGAACGACTTTTTACGCTTGCGCGCCAGCGTGCCGTTGCCGGCGTCGTCGCGATCGACATAGACAAAGCCGTAGCGTTTGCTCATCTCGCCGGTTGACGCCGAGACCAGATCGATACAGCCCCAGCTGGTGTAACCCAGCACCGGAATACCGTCGCCGATGGCGTCGCGCATCGCCTTGATGTGCTCGCGCAGGTAGCTGATACGATAATCGTCATTGATCTCGCCCCTGGCGTCGATCTCGTCCCGGGCGCCGAGCCCGTTTTCCACCAGGAACAGCGGCTTCTGATAGCGGTCGTACATCATGTTCATGGTGATGCGCAGACCCAGCGGGTCGATGCCCCAGCCCCATTCGCTGGCCGGAATGTGCGGATTCTTCAGCGACTTGACGATATTGGCGGCATTGGTGTTGCTGGCGTTCATCTCCGCCGAGGCGCAGCGTGAGGCGTAGTAGCTAAAGGAGACGAAATCGACGGTGTTTTTGAGGATCTCGTCATCGCCCGGCTGCTTCGCAATGGTGACCCCCTTTTCCCGGAACACCCGCGCGGCCCACACCGGGTAGGCGCCGCGCGCCTGGACGTCAATAAAGAACAGGTTTTCGCGGTCCTTCTCCAGCGCCATCCAGACATCTTCCGGCTTGCAGGAGTAAGGGTAGAAATTACCGCCCGCCAGCATGCAGCCGATCTGATTTTGCGGGTTTATCTCGTGGGCGATTTTTGTCGCCAGCGCGCTGGCCACCAGCTCGTGATGCGCGGCCTGGTACTTCACCTGCTCCTGGTTTTCTCCCTCTTCAAACACCAGACCGGCGCCGGAGTAGGGGCTGTGCAGCATGATGTTGATTTCATTGAAGGTGAGCCAGTATTTCACCAGACCGTCAAAAGCTTCAAAGCAGGTGCGGGCGTAGTGGCTAAAGAAATCCACCATTTTGCGGTTGCGCCAGGAGCCGTACTCCATCACCAGGTGCATCGGCACGTCAAAATGGCACAGCGTGACCAGCGGCTCGATACCGTGCTTTTTGCACTCTTCGAACAGCGAGCGATAGAAGGCGATGCCCTGCGGATTCGGCTGCTGCTCGTCGCCGCGCGGGAACAGGCGGCTCCAGGCGATGGAGGTGCGAAAGACGCTGAACCCCATCTCCGCCATCAGGGCGATATCTTCCTTGTAGCGGTGGTAGAAATCGATCGCCTCGTGGCTGGGGTAGAATTCGTCTTCGCGAAGCGTGAAGCGCTTCTCCAGGCCTAATTTTACCGGCAGACGGTGGGCGCCGTGGGGGAGGGTATCCACGGTGGCCATCCCTTTCCCCCCTTCGCGCCATGCGCCTTCAGACTGGTTGGCGGCCAGTGCGCCGCCCCATAAAAATCCCTGTGGGAAACTCGCCATGCGTTACCTCGTTATCAATGATGTGTTCAGGCGTGGGTTGCCTGGGCCTGGGCCTGGCGCGCTCGGGCGTCGGCGGCGGCCTGTTCAACGGGAATATCTTCAAAGCCGAGGATCAGCGTCAGGGCAAACGACAGCACTACCGACAGCGCCATCACGCCAAACACCCAGACGATGGTCATTGGATTGGCTGGATCGAAAAACTGCACGCTGGTGAACAGCCCCGGCGCCGCCATCGAGTGGCTGGCCAGTCCGGCGATACCCGCCACCGCGCCGCAGATAAAGCCGCTGATCAAGCTGGCGATCAGCGGGCGTTTCAGGCGCACCGCCACGCCGTACAGCGCCGGTTCGGAAATCCCGGCCAGAATCGCCGATGCCGCGGCGGCCAGCGCCGTCTGGCGCAGTTCCGGGTTTTTGGTTTTCCACGCCACCGCCAGCGAAGAGCCGCCGAGCGACAGGTTGGCGCCGATCTCCGACGGCATTACCATGCCCTCTTTGCCGGTTTCGGCGATGGTCTGAATGATGGTCGGCGTAAAGACCCGGTGCATGCCGGTCATCACCAGCAGCGGCCACAGCCCGCCCATGATCGCCACCGACAGCCAGCCGAGATAGCTGTGGATCGTATAGACCAGCGCGGAAATGGCGCTGCCGATCCAGATGCCGAGCGGGCCAATCAGCAGGATCGCCAGCGGGGCGGCGATCAGCACGATCAGCATCGGCTTAAGGAAGTTTTTCGTCACCGCCGGGGTAATGCGATCCACCCAGCGTTCGATATACGACAGGCACCAGGTCATCACCAGCGCCGGGATCACCGTGTAGGTGTATTTCACCGCGGTCACCGGGATAAAGGCAAATTCAACGTGTTCGCCCTGAGCGGCTTTGGCCATTAATTCGATAAACCCGGGATGCACCAGCACCCCGGCGATAGCGATGGCCAGCGACATATTGGTTTTGAATTTCACCGCCGCGGAGGCGGCCACCATCAGCGGCAGGAAGAAAAATGCGCCGTCGCCGATAAGCGTCAGGAGGGTCAGCGTCGGCGAGCCTTTCGGCAACGCGCCGCTCATCTCAAGGATCATCGACAGCAGCTTGACCATCGATCCGCCGATAATCGCCGGGATCAGCGGCGACATGGAGCCGATCAGTGCGTCAAGGATCCCGGCGCCGATGCGTTTCAGGGTGACCGGCGCTTTGCCCTGCGGCTCGACCGGGCGCAGGTCGCCGGGCAGCAGATTCAGCACCTCGCGATAGGCCTGTGAGACCGTGTTGCCGATGATCACCTGGCACTGGTTATCGCTGCGCACGACGCCGAGCACCCCGGTCAGGCCTTTCAGTGTAGGGCTATCGACCTGTTCGTTGTCTTTGACCACGAAGCGCAGACGAGTCATGCAGTTGGTCACGGCGACGACGTTATCGACTCCGCCTAATGCCGCGACTATCTGTTGCGCCAGGGCTGCATAATTTTTCGACATCGGATTTTATCCTGTTTATCAATAGGGTACTGATCTGTTACCGCGCCGTATCGCCGGGCGATACCATGTTTTATAGGAAACCGGTTCCACAAAATCATGGTGAGTTTCATTTAATTGCACAAGAAATAAAAAAATAGGATCTCAGTTTTGTGATTTTGATCGCTAATCGTCGCGGTGAGCAGGGGAGTGCTGTAAAAGCGGGAAACGTGCAGTACACTGCCTGCAACTTTTGCAACAGGAAGAATCACATGGCAACGATGCTGGAGGTCGCTAAGCGCGCGGGGGTATCGAAGGCGACCGTGTCGCGGGTGCTGTCGGGCAACGGCTATGTCAGCCAGGAGACCAAAGACCGGGTGTTTAAGGCGGTGGCGGAGAGCGGCTACCGACCGAATCTGCTGGCGCGCAACCTGGCGACCAAAACCACGCAAACCCTCGGCCTGGTGGTGACCAATACCCTGTACCACGGCGTCTATTTCAGCGAGCTGCTGTATCAGGTGGCGCGGATGACCGAGGACCAGGGGCGGCAGCTGATCCTCGCGGATGGCAAGCACAGCGCGCAAGAGGAGCGGGAGGCGATCCAGTACCTGCTGGATCTGCGCTGCGATGCGATCATCATCTACCCGCGTTTTCTCACTGTCGACGAGATGGATGAGATCGTTGAGAACCACTCGCAGCCGATCATGGTGCTTAATCGCCGCCTGCGCCGCCACGCCAGCCACTGCGTCTGGTCCGATCAAAAAGCGTCGGCGATGCGGGTGGTGGAGCGGCTGATTGCCCTGGGCCACCGCGATATCGCTTTTATTACCGGCTCCCTTGACTCGCCCACCGGCGTTGAGCGTCTTGCCGGCTACAAAGACGCGCTGGCTGGCCACGGCATTACCCTGAACGAGGCGCTTATCGCCGAAGGGCGCTGGACGCCGGAAACCGGCGCGGCGGCAGTGGAGAGCCTGCGTCAGCGCGGGGTGACCTACAGCGCGCTGGTGGCAAGCAATGACGATATGGCCATCGGGGCGATGAAGCAGCTTCACCAGCTGGGCATTAAGGTGCCGGAGCAGGTCTCGGTGGTGGGGTTTGACGATATTGTGCTGGCGCCGTACATGGTGCCGTCGCTCGCCAGCGTCCGGGTGCCGGTGACGGAGATGATTAAAGAGAGCATTAATCGCCTGATATTTATGCTCGATGGCGGGGAATTCAATGTTCAGCAGAGCTTCCCAGGGGCGCTGATCGAGCGTGAGTCGCTGGTGGCGGGTCCCTGCGCCTGACGTCGTCAGCTGTCATCGTCACTACTGACGATGACAGCGCATTACCGATTAAAATCTATTTATTATCAATAACATAAAAATTGGAACGTATTATGCATACTCCGGCGCCTAACCCTCTTACTGCTGGAGAAATGGATGAACCGTTTCATTATCGCCGATGCGAGCAAATGCATCGGCTGTCGCACTTGCGAAGTGGCCTGCGTGGTGTCCCATCAGGAACATCAGGACTGCGCCTCCCTGACGCCGCACACCTTTCAGCCGCGTATTCATGTGATAAAAGGGGTCAATGTCTCCACGGCCACCGCCTGCCGTCAGTGTGAGGACGCCCCCTGCGCCAACGTCTGCCCGAACGGCGCTATCAGTCGCGATAAAGGCTTTGTTCACGTGATGCAGGAGCGCTGCATCGGCTGCAAAACCTGCGTCGTCGCCTGCCCGTACGGGGCGATGGAGGTAGTGGTGCGGCCGGTGATCCGCCATAGCGGCGCCGGACTGAACGTCGTGGCGGAAAAAGCCGAAGCCAACAAGTGCGATCTCTGCTTCCACCGCGACAGCGGCCCGGCCTGCATGGAGGTCTGCCCGACGCACGCCCTGGTCTGCGTAGACCGCAACAAGCTGGAGCAGATGAACCAAGAGAAACGTCGCCGCACGGCGCTGGCCTGGTAACCTCTGGCATGAACGGGGTGCAAATCCGCATTCGCGGTAAGGTGCAGGGGGTGGGGTTCCGCCCCTTTGTCTGGCAGCTGGCTCAGAGGCAGGCTCGCTGCGGCGATGTCTGTAACGACGGCGAGGGCGTTCTGGTGCGGCTGGCCGGAGGCGATGACGGTTTTACTGCCGCCCTCGCTGCCCACTGCCCGCCGCTGGCGCGAGTCGACAGCGCCGACTGCGCCCCTTATTGCTGGGCGACTCCGCCGCAGGGCTTCACCATCCGTGAGAGCGGGGCGGGACGGATGCGCACCCAGATCGTGCCCGATGCCGCGACCTGCCCGGCGTGCCTCGCGGAGATGAATGATCCCCGGGCGCGCCGCTATCGCTACCCCTTTATCAACTGCACCCACTGCGGGCCGCGGTTGACCATCATTCGTGCCATGCCTTACGACCGGCCTTTTACCGCGATGGCGCCGTTTCCGCTCTGTCCGCCCTGCGAGGCGGAATACCGCGATCCCGCCGATCGCCGCTTTCACGCCCAGCCGGTGGCCTGCCCCGACTGCGGGCCGCGGCTGGAGTGGCGGGCCCAGGGTGAAGTGCGGCGCGGCGAGGCGGCGCTGCAGGCGGCTATCGCCCGGCTGGCGGCGGGCGACATCGTGGCGATAAAAGGCGTCGGCGGCTTTCATCTGGCCTGCGACGCCGGCAACCCCGCTGCTGTTGCCACGCTGCGGGCGAGGAAACACCGTCCGGCGAAACCGCTGGCGGTGATGCTGCCCTCTGCGGCGGGGTTACCTGCCGACGCCGTGGCGCTGATGGACTCCCCGGCGGCGCCCATCGTACTGATTAGCAAAGCGCAGGTCTCCGGCCTGTGCGACGAGATTGCGCCAGGGCTTGCGGAAGTTGGGGTGATGCTGCCGTCTAATCCGCTGCAGCATTTGCTTCTGCAGGCGCTGGCGCGCCCTATCGTGATGACCTCCGGCAACCTTAGCGGCCGCCCGCCGGCGTTAAGTAATACTGAAGCACTCAACGACTTAGCCGACATCGCCGACGGCTTTTTGCTCCATAACCGCGACATCGTGCAGCGGCTGGATGATTCTCTGGTGCGCTCGAGCGGAGAAATGCTGCGCCGCGCCCGGGGCTATGTCCCGGATGCGCTGCCGCTGCCGCCGGGTCTGGACAAGGTGCCGCCGCTGCTGGCGCTGGGCGCGGACATGAAAAACACCTTCTGCCTGGCGCGCGGGGGCGAAGCGGTTCTCAGCCAGCACTTCGGCGATCTTGGCGAGGAGGGCGTCGAGCAGCAGTGGCGCAGCGCGCTGCAGCTGATGCAGAACATCTTCGCCTTTGCGCCGCAGCGGGTGGTGGTTGACGCCCATCCTGGCTATCGATCGACGCAGTGGGGAGCGGCTCTGCCGCTGCCGGTGGAGACCGTGCTGCATCACCATGCTCACGCCGCGGCGTGCCTGGCAGAGCACCGCTGGCCGCTCGACGGCGGAGACGTTATCGCCCTGATCCTCGACGGAATCGGCATGGGGGAGAACGGCGCGCTATGGGGAGGGGAGTGCCTGCGGGTTAACTATCGCCAGTGCGAACATCTCGGCGGGCTGCCGGCCGTCGCCCTGCCGGGCGGCGACCTGGCGGCGCGTCAGCCGTGGCGTAATCTGCTGGCTCAGTGCCTGGCCTTTGTCCCTGACTGGCAGGATTACCCGCAGACCGGTACGCTGCGCCAGCGCAACTGGCCGCTGCTGGCGCAGGCCATCGACCGCGGTATTAACGCGCCGCGCGCCTCGTCCTGTGGACGGCTGTTTGATGCCGTCGCCTGCGCGCTGGACTGCGCCCCGGAGAGCCTGAGCTATGAGGGGGAGGCGGCCTGTCGGCTGGAGGCGCTGGCCGCCAGCTGCCCCGGCGTCAGCCATCCGGTCACGCTGCCGTGGCGCGGCAATGCGCTGGACCTGGCCACCTTCTGGCGACAGTGGCTGCGCTGGCAGGCGAGCCCGGCGCAAAAAGCCTGGGCATTTCATGACGCCCTGGCCAGCGGACTGGCGGCGATGGCCCGCGACTGTGCGACTACCCGCGGCATCGACACGATTGTCTGCAGCGGTGGGGTGCTGCATAACCGTCTGCTGGCGGCGCGATTGACCTTTTATCTGGCGGATTTTACTCTGCTGTTTGCGCAGCAGTTGCCGGCCGGCGACGGCGCAATCGCCTATGGTCAGGCGGTGATCGCCGCCGCTCGCGTTCAGGCTCAAGGAACACAACAATGATAATGACAGTTTTACGCCAGCAGCCGCGTGCCGCGGGCCTGGTGTTGGGGTTGATCGCGGCGAACTTACTGGCCTGGTGCTGGGCGCTGCAGGCCTTTGGCGACAGCGGCGCGCTAATGGCCGCCAGCCTGCTGGCCTGGGGCTACGGCCTGCGCCACGCGGTGGATGCCGATCATATCGCGGCGATTGATAACGTCACCCGCAAGATGATGCAGCAGGGGCGGCGGCCCTTCGCCGTCGGGGCCTGGTTCTCGCTGGGCCACTCGTCGATTGTGGTGCTGGCCTCGGCAGCGATTGCCGCGACCGCCACGGCCTTCAGCGCGCAGATGAACTGGCTGCACGACACCGGTAGCATCATCGGCACCGCTGTGTCGGCGCTGTTTCTGCTGGCGATGGCCTTTATCAACCTGGTGATATTGCGCAGCGTCTGGCGTAGCTTTCGGGCGTGGAAGCGGGGTGAGCCGGTGAGTGAGCAGATCGTCAGCGGCGGCGGGGTGATGAGCTGGCTGTTTGGCAAAACCTTTCGTCTGGTCAGCCGTAGCTGGCAGATGTACCTGGTCGGTTTCCTGTTCGGCCTCGGGTTTGATACCGCCACCGAAATCGGCGTGCTGGGCATCTCCGCCGCCGGGGCGTCGAGCGGGATTTCCGTCTGGTCGATTATGGTCTTCCCGGCGCTGTTCGCCAGCGGCATGGCGCTGGTGGACACCCTCGACAACGTGCTGATGGTCGGCGCCTACGGCTGGGCGTTCAGCAAGCCGCAGCGCAAGCTTTACTACAACATGACCATCACCGGCACTTCGGTGGTGGTGGCGCTGTTTATCGGCGGCCTGGAAGCGCTGGGTCTGCTGATGGATAAGTTTGCGCTCAGCGGCGGAATATGGCGCTGGGTAGGGGCGTTAAACGACAACCTCGGCGACGCCGGGTTTGTGGTGGTCGGGCTGTTTGTCGCCTGTTGGGCGCTGTCGGTGCTCAATTATCGCTGGCGCGGCTACGATAATCTGGCGCGTTAGGTTCAGCATTTTCCCGGCTTGCGCTGCGCTAAGCCGGGCGATCATCACTCTCTGGCGGCGCTTCTCTGCGCAGGTTCCCACCGGTCGTCACGAACCATCGCTCTACGTTAATCAGCTCACTTATTTAACTCATTGAAAAATTATTATTTTTATCAAATCTTCATTTCTCTTCGTTTTAACGACCCGCAGCATCTGTGATTCACCTCTTATTTACATCATTTAAACCATTCGTTAACTGGATAAAAACGCGGCAGCCTCGTTATAGTAGTTTTGTAAAATAAAACACTATTGTACAGGGTAAAACAAAACGAGGTATTCATGGAGATCGTTACCGCGCCGCACCTTGCGGTCAGAAACGAGTGGCTTGCGTTACATCGTGAAGCGCCATTACAACCCGAGCTGCCCATCATTGATGCGCATCATCATCTTTGGGATCGGCAAACCGGCCGCTATCTCACCCATGAGTTCAGCGACGATATCCAGACCTCAGGGCATCGCGTTGTCTCATCGGTCTATGTGCAATGCCGCTCCATGTTGCGTCGCGACGGGCCGGAGACGCTTAAACCGCTTGGTGAAATCGAGTTTGCCAGCGGTATCGCCGCGATGTTCGCCAGCGGGCATTATGCAAACGCGCTCGGATGCGAAGCCGTCATCGGCGGCCTTAGCTTGCTGGCGGGCGATGCGATGCAGCCTGCCATCGAGAGCGCGATAGCGTTATCCGGCGGGCGGCTGCGTGGGATGCGTAATCCATTGGCCTGGCATCCCGATCCGCGGGTCACGTCCAGCCCGGTTACGCCACCGCCAGGACTGGCGCTGAGCGATCCGTTCCATCGGGGCGCTCTCTGCCTTGCGAAAAATGGATTGTCGCTTGATGTGTGGGTTTACCACACGCAACTGGATGAAATTGCCGAGCTGGCGCGGTACATACCAACGCTTCAGATTGTGCTCGATCACTGTGGCGGGCCAGTCGGCGTTGGACCCTATTCAGAACGGGATCCAGAGATGTTTCAGCAGTGGCGAAACAGTATGCGACATCTGGCGGAACTGCCGAACGTATGCGTAAAAATTAGCGGATTTGGTATGACGGTCAGGGGATTTCCCTTCGCAGCGGCAGAAACACCGCCGGATTCGCAAATGCTGGCACAGGCCTGGCAACCGTGGTTTGAGACCATCGTTTCGCTTTTCGGTGCGGAACGCTGCATGTTCGCCAGCAACTTTCCGGTCGATAAAGGCATGTTCAGCTACGGCGTTTTCTGGAACGCCTGCAAACGCCTGGCGCAACAGATGTCCCCTGGCGAACAGGCGCAGTTGTTCTGGCGCACTGCCGCAACCTGTTATCGGTTAACCTCTGTGGAGAAGATCAATGACCAGTAAAAGCGAGCTGAATCAATTTACTGCGACTAAAGCGACGCCTGACACATTGCCACAGCGCGTTGCTGAGAGGCGGACGCTGGCGCTGGGCGGCCTTGGCTGGACATTTGAAAGCTATGACTCCTTTCTGCTTTCATTGCTGTTGCCAGTACTGGGCGTGGTGTTCGGTATTAATAAAACCGAGCTTGGGCTGTTTATCAGCGTCACGGCCGGGGGGCAGATTATTGGCGGGATCCTGTTTGGTTTTATCGCCGACAAAATTGGCCGTGTAAAAACGGCGCTGACCTGTATCGCCATCTATTCACTCTTTTCCGGCCTGTTAGCCTTTACGCACGATCAACAACATTTCGCGCTGTTACGTTTTTGCGGCGCGCTGGGTATGGGCGGAATGTGGACATCGGGCGCGGCGCTGATTGCGGAAACCTGGCGGCCAGAGCGGCGCGCGCGCGGCGGCGCGCTGATGCAAATGGGGTTGCCCGTTGGCGCGATTCTGGCCATCAGCCTGACGGCAATCGTCAGCTCGGTTAATGGCGGCCTGGAGCAGGGGGCATGGCGCTATCTGTTTATGATCGGCGCGCTGCCGGTGTTCATTATGAGCGTGGTGGCCTGGTTCACACCGGAATCGCAGGTTTGGCTTGCTCGTCAACAGGCGAAGGCGACGAGTAGTCAACCTGCCGCGAAGCTGGGGAAACACAATCTGCGAGGTCTGCTGCTGGCCTTTGTCTTTATCTTTTTTATTCAGTATCTGTTCTGGGGCGTATTTACCTGGACACCCACCTATCTGCGAGAAGTCAAACACCTGGATTTTCTGCACAGTCTGAAATTTGTACTTGCGCTGCAGGCTGGGGCCATCGCGGGGTTTCTGGTGTTTTCGGTGCTGGCGGATAAGTGGGGACGCCGTCCATTGTTCCTGATTTATCTGTTAACGGGCGCCATTGCCGTCGCGCTTTACCTTGTGACCACTCAACCCATCATTCTGATGGTGGCGATTTTCATGGCCGGTTTCGGGGTTAACGGTATTTTTGCGGGCTCCGGACCCTTCCTGGCGGAAATCATCGGGGACACCTCTTCCCGGGGCTTCCTGATGGGGCTCGCCTATAACGGAGGCCGTCTGGGCGGATTTATTGCGCCGCTACTGATTGGCGCTGTCGCCAATGCCGGCGGTTTCACCGCGGGACTGGCGACGACCGTGGTTGCTTTCCTTGCGGCGATGCTGGTGGTGTGGCGAGCGCCGGAAACCAGAGGCATCAAGCTGAAGTAACTTATTTCATCTCTACATCGTTTTCCTGATAAACATAATGAAACCCTGCGAGGAAACCATGACCGATCAATTACCGAACCGCGCGAACGATAACGACGCGCTGGAAAAAGAAACCATGCGACGGGTTATCTGGCGCATCCTGCCTTTCCTGGTGGTGAGCTACCTGGTGTCGATTATTGACCGGGGCAATATAGGCATGGCGGCGCTGCAGATGAATGAGGATCTGGGGCTAAGTAAGGCGGCTTTTGGCTTCGCGAGCAGTTTGTATTTTGTCGCCTATTTTATTTTTGAGGTACCCAGCAACCTGGCGATGCAGAAAGTGGGGGCACGCTTGTGGCTGCCGCGCATTATGATCAGCTGGGGAGTGGTATCGATGTGTATGGCGCTGGTGCAAAATACGACCTCACTGTATATCGTCCGTTTTTTGCTGGGCGCCGCCGAAGCGGGCTTCTTTCCGGGCGTGGTGCTTTATCTTACGTGGTGGATCCCGTCGCGCTACCGTGCGCGCATCATAGCCTCTTTTATGGTGGCCATTCCGCTGGCTAACTTTATCGGTTCACCGCTTTCAGGGTTGATCCTGACCCTGGATGGCTGGTTAGGGCTGCGTGGCTGGCATCTGTTATTCATTATTGAAGGGCTGCCGGCGGTACTGCTGGGAATAGCCGCGTTTTTTATTCTGCGCGACCGCCCTCACCAGGCTGGCTGGTTAACCGAGCGGCAAAAAACGTGGCTGGAAAACACCCTTCAGGCGGAGCGGCAACAGCAGACACAGATCGGCCACACCACGACATGGCAACTGTTGAAGCATCGCCAGATCTGGCTTATGGCGCTGATTTACGCCGGCGCTTCTTCTGCCGGCACCACGCTAAGCGTCTGGTCTCCACAGCTGCTGAAGTCGTTCCATCTTGATAACCTGACCACCGGGCTGCTGAATGCCATCCCCTATGGCCTGGCCTCGGTGCTGATGATTGTATGGGGACGCAGTTCGGACCGGAATAATGAACGCCGCTGGCACACGGCCCTTGCCCTCTTTATGATTGCGGCTGGCGTGTTCGCGGCATTTATCAATCTATCGCTGCCGGCCACCATTATGATCCTCAGTACCATACTGATTGGCGCATATGCGGCGAAGGGCCCCTTCTGGGCGCTGGCATCGGGCTGGATGAGCAGCACGTCAGCTGCCGCCGGGCTGGCGGCCATCGGCGCGATCGCCAACCTGATTGGCGGCGCGGTGATGGTGAATGCCTATGGCATTATTAGCGAACGGACAGGAAGCTATACGCTGGCGATGCTGCCGCTGGCCGCCTTGTGTCTGGCAGGCGGCATTGCGGTGCTGGCGATGGGGCGCCGTTACTCGCAGTCTGCCAGGCAGGAAAAACAGGTGACCCATTAATAAGCAAAGGCGGGATTTTTCCCGCCTTCTCAGCAAAGCTACTCTTTCACACCGTAAAACGTTTCGCAGAAAGGCTTGCTGGCCCCTAGCTTGAGCGACAGGCGGTTGGCCGTCTCCTGCATGAGCTGGCTGATGCCGCTCGTTTTACGATCTTCCGTCAGACGCGATGCCGGCCCGGTCAGGGCCAGCGCCGCGATCAGTTTATCGTGGACGCCAAAAACAGGCATTGCGAAGGCCGCAGTGTGCGGGTCGCGCGCGCCGGAGGTATAGAACGGCAGCGTCGACTCGTCTTCCGGCAACGATTCACCCAATCCCCAGTGGCGTAAAACCTTGCTGATAGCGGAACCATCCAGCGGGAACTGGCTGCCGGGCAGGTTGCTGTGGCGTAATCCCTGGGAGGCTTCGGCGCGGAACAGGCACAGGCGTTGCCCACCTTCAATCACATACCAGCTCGCGCTTTCGCTGGAGGCCTGCGACAGCGCCTGCAATTCCGGCTGTACGACTCTGGCAAGTTCAAATGATTGCTCATAGAGCTTGCCGAGATAGAGCAAACGGTGGCCGAGCGTATAGGTGCCATCGTCGTGCCGGATGATGTAGTTCATTCGCTCAAGCGAATTCATCAGGCGATAAACGGTTGTTTTGTGATATCCCGAAAGCTGGGCCAGCTCGGTTAACGTCAGACTGTCATTACCGGGACGGAAGCAGTCAAGTAAAGCCAGCGCCTTTTCAACGGCAATTACGCCTTCATTCCCCATCATGTTCTCCTTTTTGCCGACCAAAATTGTACCTGAATTTTGTGAGTAACTTCGTGTTTACATCACAAACAACTTCGCAACACTGGCGAAAAGCGACGCAATGCTCGTATAGTGTTTTATATAGTACACATTAGTTGTATCTAGTAAAACAAATGGAGAGTCACCATGCCTGCTTCACAACAGAAACTCATCAATCTTGATATTGCGCGTGTTGACGCGGAAGAGGTCCGTCAGGCTGCCGAATTTCAGGCTGCCATCCTGGCTGACGTAGCCGGACGCCGTGGCACATTACATGGCCGCATCAAGCCGCTGGCGCCGCATATGACGGTTGCCGGGCCGGCGATTACCGTAGAGGTACGCCCAGGGGATAATCTGGCTATTCACGCCGCAATGGCCGTCGCCAAACCTGGCGACGTGCTGGTCATCGACGGGAAGGGCGATCTCTCCTGCGCGCTGCTGGGAGAGATCATGGCAACGCAGGCGCAGGCCAGCGGTATCGCCGGGATCGTCATCGATGGCGCTGTTCGTGATGCGGAAACCTTAAGTAAACAACGCTTTCCGGTTTTCGCAGCCGGCCTGAATCCGTGCGGCCCCACCAAGTTCATTCCTGGCCGGGTCAATCATGCCATTTCGGTCGGTGGCGCCGCGGTGCAGGCAGGTGACTTAGTGGTAGGGGATATTGACGGCGTGGTTGTTATCCCGCGCGATGAAGTCCGCACTATCATCGAGCTGGCGAAAGGTAAACTGGAAATGGAATCAAAACGTCTGGTTGCTATCCGCGACGGCGACCTTCGTCCGCACTGGCTGGAGAGCGCTCTGCGTCAGGCGGGGATGCTGAGCGAAGGGGAGACACTGCCATGAGCGCTAAAAATGTCATACTGATTACCGGCAGCGATTTGGCTGACGCGGCGCTGGGGATGCTGGAAGATTACGAACTTGTCTTTGCCGGCCGCCAGCCTACAGAGGCCCAGCTGATCGCGCTGTGCCAGCAGCACAATCCCGTCGCCATCCTGGTGCGCTATGGCCACATCACTGCCGCCGTTATGGATGCCGCCCCGGCATTGAAGGTGATTGCCAAACATGGCAGCGGCATCGATGTCATTGACGTTGAGGCGGCTGCCGCGCGCGGCATTCTGGTTCGCGCGGCGACCGGGGCGAATGCCGCCGCGGTTTCCGAACACACCTGGGCGTTAATTCTGGCCTGTGCTAAGTCGGTCATTCCGCTTGATCGCCGCCTGCGCGAAGGGCACTGGGATAAATCAACGCATAAATCGCTTGAGCTTGAGGGCAGAACGCTGGGACTCATCGGCCTCGGCGCCATTGGCAGCCGGGTGGCGAAGATTGCCTGTGCCTTTGGCATGAAGGTTCTGGCTTACGATCCCTATGCGAAAGCGGTTCCGCCGGAATGTGAACGTGTTGCTGAACTTAGCGAGCTGCTCATGCAGGCCGATGTGCTGTCGCTTCATTGCCCTTTGACGCAACAAAACAGGGGAATGATCAATGCCGCCACGCTGGCGCAGTGTAAGCCGGGCGCCATCCTGGTGAATACCGCGCGCGGCGGGTTGATTGACGATGCGGCGCTGGCCGCGGCATTAAAAGCGGGGACCTTGCGCTGGGCGGCGCTTGACAGTTTTAATAGTGAACCATTAACCACGCCGCATATCTGGCAGGCGATCGATAATGTCATTCTCTCTCCGCATGTGGGCGGCGTTAGCGATGCCTCTTACGTGAAAATGGGGACCGCCGCCGCGGCCAACATTCTGCAGGTGCTGCAGGAGTTGGCTCAGACAGAAACAACGTATTAAGTGTTAACCGAACCTGCGCTCCCGGTTAATTATTCTGCCCTTATGCACTTACGGGCGGCGTCCGCAGGCCGGGTAAGCGTAGCGCCAGCCGGCGAAATTACCGCGCAACAGGCTGCGTGGGAGGTAATCAATGCTTGCCCGGCGGCGCTGCGTGTATTGCAGATACGGTTATCGGAATGCCACTTTGTCACTCCGGCAACAGCGTCTGTCGCCTGTAACTTCAGCGTACATTGCGCTCCCGGTTAATCTTCTGCGTTATGTCTTTCATGGCGCAGGGAGCGCACAGGGGGCGGCCAGTCGCCGTCGCCCCCTGTACCCCCGGGCTCCGGCCAGCAAAATCGCCGCTGCGCGGTCCCTTCGACTTATCCCTGCAGGCTTCGGGTCGGGCCGAGGCAGCGTCCGTGCAAAACACGGCCCTCAGCCCGCATCCATGCGGGCTGCCCCGGCCTTCCGGGAACGTCTCAGCGATTTTGAGGCCGTCAGCACCGGCAGTTTCAGCGACCCCAGCGCCAGCGGTGATTTGGGGCTGTAGGCCGGGTAAGGTGCAGCTGCCACCCGGCAAACTAATGGCGCAACAGGGCTGCCTGGAAGGTCATCAACTCACCAGCTGTTTGAGCAGGGCAAAGGCGTCTTTCATCTTGTCTTCGCTGACCACAAAGGCGCGCAGCTGCTTCTCACCATCCAGCCCTTTCGCCGCCAGCCCCTCTTTGGCGGCCACGATGTTCCACGTCAGATCCTCGCGACGGGTATCGCCGGCCAGATGCAGCGGCAGATCCGGGGTCTTCACCTTCACCAGCATCGGCGGCAGTTTCAGTTCTCCCGTCTGCGCCAGCAGGTTTTTACTCAGGCACATGGCGCTGAGTAAAATCGGCTGCAGGAACGGCAGTACCCTGCCATTGATTTCCGCACAGTCGCCGAGGGCGTAAATCGCCGGGTCGCTGGTTTGCAGCTGGCTATTGACCACCACGCCGCGGTTAATCTGCAATCCGGCGTGGCGCGCCAGCGAGGTTTCCGGGCGCAGGCCGGCGGCGGCCACCACTGCATCGACGGTTATCACGCGCTGGCGATCGAGGCTAACGCGGATGCCGTCGGCGGTATGCTCAAGCCCTTCCAGCTGCGTTTTTAACATCAGATGGACGCCCATCCCGGTGAGGCGATGCTGCAGACGGCTGCTGACCTCCGGCGGCATCAGCGCCGCCAGTACGCTGGCGGCGTTATCAACCACCGTTACCGCTTTACCGGCGCGACAGAAATCCATTGCCAGCTCGCAGCCAATCAGGCCGCCGCCGACGATCAGCACCCGCCTGGCGTCGCGGAGCTGGCTCTGCGCGGCGCCATATTCGCGCTGGCTGTTCAGCGTCAGCATCAGCTCGCGGCCCGGCACCGGGGGGATAAACGGCGTGGCGCCGGTGGCCAGCACCAGTTTGTCGTAGCGCCACTGCTTATCCAGGCTTTTCACCCGATGGTTTTCAGCGTCGACATCGTTCACCCAGGTATGGGGAAACAGGCGCAGATTGTACTGCTCGGCGAACTCGCAGGCGCTTTGCAGGGTGAGATCGTCGGCGTGCTGTCCGCGGCTGATGACGTGGCTGAGATCGGGCTTGTTGTACTCATCCATGCTATCTGCGGCGATGAGGGTCAGCGGGATTTCGGCATCCTGCTTACGAATATTTTTCACCAGCTGGCGGGCCGCGAAGCCCGAGCCGATGATGACGATACCATCACTCATTTTGCCTCCATCGCCAGGACGTCAAAGACATCTTTGCCAAGAGAACACTCAGGACAAAGGAAATTGTCCGGCACTTCACTCCAGGGCGTACCCGGCTGGACATCCTGGTTAGGTTCGCCTTTCGCCGGGTCATACACCCACTGGCAGACGCTGCACTGCATCATGGGACCGAGATCGGCGGCCGTGGCGGCGGCACAGGCGCAGTCCTGTTGTTCCGGCGTGACTGACGCTTCAGCGACCGGCAGCGGGGAGAGGGCCCACTGGCGGGCGATGTCGCGACCGTGTTGGCGGCACAGTTCGAGCGCGTCGATATCCGGGCGCCATTTGGCTTTCAGGCTCAGGGACATCTCAAAGCCGGCATCCTGCAGGCGGGTGGACAGGCGGTCTACCGCGCCGCCGCTCCAGCCGTGGGAGCCAAAGGCGCTGGCGCGTTTGTTGCGAAAACGCAGTCCGGTCATCTCTTCCACCAGCCCGGCGATTTTCGGCATCATCACGTTGTTCATGGTGGAGGTGCCCACCAGCACGCCCTTCGAGCGGAAAACATTGGTGAGGATATCGTTTTTGTCGCTGCGGGCGACGTTAAAGATTTTCACCGCCACCCGTGGGTCGACCTCAGTGATCCCCTGGGCAATGGCGTCCGCCATCATGCGGGTGTTGTTGGACATGGTGTCGTAGAAAATCGTGATGCGATCTTCCTGATAATCCGCCGCCCATTCGAGGTATTTCTCGACGATTTGCGTCGGGTTATCGCGCCAGACCACGCCGTGGGAGGTGGCAATCATCGCTACCGGCAGATTGAAGCCGAGGATTTCGTTAATTTTCGGCGTCACCAGGCGGCTGAAGGGCATCAGGATGTTGGCGTAGTAGCGCTGGCACTGTTCGTACAGTTCACTCTGGTCCACTTCATCGTTGAACAGATGTTCGTCGCAGTAGTGCTGCCCGAAGGCGTCATTGCTGAACAGCACCGCGTCGCCGGTCAGGTAGGTCATCATGCTGTCCGGCCAGTGCAGCATTGGCGTTTCGACGAAGATCAGCTGCTTACCGTTGCCGATATCGAGAGTGTCGCCCGTTTTCACCACGTGGAAGTTCCACTCCGGATGGTGGTGATGACCGTTGATGGAGTCGATGGCGTTGGCGGTGCAGTAGATCGGCGTATCCGGGATCTGCATCATCAGCTCAGTCAACGCGCCGGCGTGGTCCTCTTCGGCGTGGTTAATAACGATGTAGTCGAGGTCGGCGAGGTCGATTTCGCGGCGCAGGTTCTGCACGAACTCGCGGCTGAATTTGTGATCGACGGTATCGATCAGCACGTTTTTCTCTTCGCGGATGAGATAGCTGTTATAGCTGCTGCCGCGCAGCGTTTTATATTCGGTGCCGTGGAAATCACGCACTTCCCAGTCACGTTGGCCAACCCAAAGAATGTTATTTTTCACCACAATAGACATAGCAACCTCAATCAATACAGTGTGTTTAAACTCAGTTGCCTGGTGTATTACAAGTTGCGTGCCAGTTTTTTAATTAATTGATAATTATAAGTTTTTAATTTTTTATGGTTTTGGTTGCTGTCAAAATGACAATGATTAAAATAGTCGATATGACTATGATGGTTGTCAAAATGACAATGGAGCGATGATGAGTTTTTCCGTCGAGGCGCTGGCGAGAATCGCCATTGATTTACAAAGCGATATCGGTCACGTCGACCGCTTTTCGCGCCTGATCGCCACCCTGCGGCAGATCCTGGGCTGCGACGCCTCGGCGCTGCTGCGCTATGAGGCCCATCAGTTTGTGCCGCTGGCGATCGATGGCCTGGCGCAGGATGTGCTTGGCCGGCGCTTTGCGCTGGATGGGCATCCGCGGCTGGAGGCGATCGCCCGCGCCGGCGATGTGGTGCGCTTCCCGGCGGACAGCGACCTGCCGGACCCCTATGACGGCCTGATCCCCGGCCAGGAGAGCCTCAAGGTTCACGCCTGCGTGGGGCTGCCGCTGTTTGCCGGGCAAACGCTGATCGGTGCACTGACCCTTGACGGTATGGATGCCGACCGCTTCGACAGCTTCAGCGATGAAGAGCTGCGGCTGATCGCCGCCCTGGTGGCCGGGGCGCTGAATAACGCGCTGCTTATCGCCCGCCTTGAAGCGCAAAACGTCCTGCCGCCGCAGGTGGTGAATTACCCGCAGCCGGAGCGCCAGGAGCTCATCGGCCTGTCGGCGCCGATGCTGCAGCTGAAAAAAGAGATCGAGATTGTCGCTGCCTCGGATTTAAACGTGCTGATCAGCGGCGAAACGGGGACCGGCAAAGAGCTGGTGGCGAAGGCGGTGCATCAGGGTTCGCCGCGGGCGGCTAACCCGCTGGTGTACCTCAACTGCGCGGCGCTGCCGGAGAGCGTGGCGGAGAGCGAGCTGTTCGGTCACGTGAAAGGGGCGTTTACCGGGGCTATCAGCAACCGCAGCGGCAAATTTGAGATGGCCGATAACGGCACGCTGTTCCTCGACGAAATCGGCGAACTGTCGCTGGCGCTGCAGGCGAAGTTGCTGCGCGTCCTGCAGTATGGCGATATTCAGCGTGTCGGCGATGACCGCAGCCTGCGTGTCGATGTGCGGGTGCTGGCGGCGACCAACCGCGATCTGCGCCAGGAGGTGGTGGAAGGGCGCTTTCGCGCCGATCTCTATCACCGCCTGAGCGTCTTCCCGCTGTCGGTTCCGGCGCTGCGCGAGCGGGAAAATGACGTGGTGCTGCTGGCAGGCTATTTTTGCGAGCAGTGCCGCCTGCGGATGGGGCTGGCGCGGGTAATTTTAAGTGAGGCAACGCGTAACAGGCTGCAGCAGTGGTCGTGGCCGGGCAACGTGCGCGAACTGGAGCATGCCATTCACCGGGCGGTGGTGCTGGCGCGGGCTACCCAGGCTGGCGATGACGTAGTACTGGAGCCGCAGCATTTCCAGTTTACAGCGGCTGCGCCGACGTTGCCGACCGAGGAGATGGCAGCGGCGCCGGCGATGGGCAACGTGAATCTGCGCGAAGCCACGGATAACTTCCAGCGCGAGGCGATTTCCCGCACGCTGGCGGCACATCAGGGCAACTGGGCGGCGACCGCCCGCGCGCTGGAACTGGACGTCGCCAACCTGCACCGGCTGGCGAAACGTCTGGGGCTTAAAGGATCCCGGCCTGGTAAAAGTTCTGCAGGTTGATGGCGCCGACCAGCAGGCCGTTTTCATCCACTACCGGCGCGGCACTGATTTTATGTTTCATCAGCCGCTCTTTGGCTTCCACCGCGCGGCTCTCCGCCTGCAGCGTCACGCCGTTGCGGGTCATCGCCTGCGTTACGCCGTCGTTTAAGGTGCCGCCGCCCACCAGCCAGCGGCGCAGGTCGCCGTCGGTGAAGACGCCCTGCACGCGGTTGGCCTCATCGCAGACCGCCACCAGGCCGAGCCCGGTGCGGCTCAGCTCGAGCATCGCGTCCATGACGTTGGCGTCTGTACCGACGCGCGGCACTTCGTCGTCGCGGCGCATCAGATGATGCACTTTGTTCAGCAGACGCGCGCCGAGCGCCCCCGCCGGATGGGAGCGAGCGAAATCCTCTTCACTGAAGCCGCGGGCTTGCATCACCGCCATCGCCAGCGCGTCGCCGAGCATCAGGGTGTTGACGGTGCTGGAGGTCGGTGCCAGATGCATCGGACAGGCTTCGCGCTCCACGGCGATATCCAGCACTGCTTTCGCCGCCAGCGCCAGCGGCGAGGTGGATTTGCCGGTCATCGCCAGCAGGGGTATCCCTTTTTCCTCCAGCCGCGGCACGATCAGATCCAGCTCTTTCGCGCTGCCGGAGTAGGAGATAAACAGCATCACATCGCGACCGTCGAGCATGCCGAGATCGCCGTGCAGGGCTTCCGCCGGGTGGACGAAAAAGGCCGGAGTGCCGGTGCTGGCGAAGGTCGCCGCCAGCTTTTTGCCGATATGACCGGATTTCCCGATACCGGAGACAATCAGTTTGCCCTCGCAGTGGATGATGGTCTCCGCCGCGCGGATGAAGTCATCGCCCAGGCGTTCCGGCAGGCGGCTCGCCTCCTGTAGCTCCAGCATCAGGGTCTGGCGTCCGGCCTCTAACAAAAAGTTACTCATGATGTTCTCCAGTAATGATGACTTCTATGCCTTTGGCTTCCAGCGCCCGCTGGAATGCAGGGTCAATATCGGCATCGGTAATCAGTTTATCCACGCGCTCCAGGCCGCAGACAATATTGGGGCTTTTACGGCCAAACTTTGACGAGTCGGCCATCAGGATCACTTCGCGGGCGGCGTTGCACATCGCCTTGCTGACGGTATACACCTCATTGAAGGTGGTGACGCCGGCGTTCAGATCGATGCCGTCGGTGCCCATAAACAGCTTGTCGAAACTGAACTGTTCGAAAGCGTTTTCCGCCAGCTGGCCGTGAAAGGAGGCAGATTTTTTGCGGAAGGTGCCCCCGGGCATCAGGATAGTCTGTTCATTATCCAGTTCGGCAAGGGCATTGACGATATGCAGGCTGTTGGTCATCACCGTGATGTTATTGAAGCGGCTGAGCAGCGGGACCATCTGCAGCACCGTGCTGCCGGCATCGAGGATGAGGGAGTCGCCATCATGAATAAAACGCACCGCCGCTTCGGCGATGCGCGCTTTCTTATGGGTGTTGATCAACGTCTTATGATCGATCGGCGGATCGGCTTCATCCTTGTTGAGTACCACGCCACCGTAGGTGCGAATGACGGTGCCGGCGTTTTCCAGCGTGACCAGATCCTTACGGATGGTGGTGCCGGTCGTATCGAAATGTTGCGCCAGCTCTTCGACCGAGCATTTTCCCTGCGACTGCAGGAACTCGAGAATGGCTGCCTGGCGCTGACGTGGTTTCATAGCGTCTATCCTGCGTTTAAGTTTCGAAGTGATAATTTCGCAAGATATTTACTTTTACAACGAAATTATCCATGTTTCGGATTAAGCGCTAATGATAGTGCATTCTGACAGCGCGGATCATGGGGAAAGATCACATCAGGCTGCAATTCCGCGATATGTTTGCCGTCCAGCGCGGGGATTTTTTGCGGACGGGCGAAAATGGTGAAGCCTTTCATCAGCAGCGTGTCGCAAATGCGGTTGTCATCATCAACGGCGATAGCGACGATGGCGCGCGGTTGAAAGCGTCCGGCGGAGCGGCCGACCCCCACCCGACCCTGCTGGCACAGGCTGTCGAAAGCGCGATTGAAACGGCGGATCTGCCAGCCGCCAAAGGCCATTTGGGTAAGCCAGGCGATGGCGGCGACGGTGATTAATGCGCTAACCATAGGTATCTCCTTAAGGGGGGCGGGAACAACCCGGGTCGTGGCGCGAGCGCCTAACCCGAGCGATCCGCGGTGCCTTTTCGTCGGGTAGCGGCTAACGCCTTACCCGACCTACAGTTTTGTAGCCCGGATAAGCGCGGCGCCATCCGGGATCCCTTTAAAACATCACCTGACCGCCGGTAACGTTGATCGACTGACCGGTGCAGTACGACGCCTGCGGGCTGGCGTAAAACATTAATACGTTCAGCACATCCTGATATTCGCAACCGCGCTTCAGGGGCACCTTGTCGATGTAGTACTGCTCGACCTCGCTCTCATCGATACCGAGCTTGGTGGCGTACTGCGGCAGCAGCGACTGGAACATCGGCGACTTCAGCAGATTGCCGAGCATCAGTGAGTGTACGGTTATGCCGTATTCCGCCAGATCCAGCGCCAGCGACTGGGTCAGTCCGACGCCGCCGAACTTCGCCGCGCTGTAGCCGGAGTTGTGCTTGCTGCCGACTTTGCCGGATTTCGAGTTGATCTGAATGATGCGTCCCTTAATGCCGTCGCGGATCATCAGCCGGGAGAATTCGCGGGCGCAGAGGAAGTAGCCCACCAGATTGACCTGTAGCGAGCGGTCGAAATCCCCCAGCGCAAAGTCGCTAATAAACGCCGCTTTGGCGATGCCGGCGCTGTACACCAGCAAGTCGACGCGCGAGAAAATCTCATCCACCCCATGGGCCAGCGCGGTGACGCTGGCCTCGCTGGTGGCGTCGGCGCCGAAGCCATACGCCATGCCTTCGCCATATTCAGCGTTAATCTCCTGGGCGACGCGGCTGGCTTTTTCGCTCTGAATATCGACCACCGCCACGCGGTAGCCCTCGGCGGCCAGCCCGCGGCACAGAAACTCTCCTAAGGTTTGTCCACCGCCAATGACAACAGCAACCTGATTCATCTTTCTCTCCTGTTAAGCAACAAATTTCAGTACGCAGCCGGGCGCAATGGCGTCCGGCACCGGGCCCGCCACGTGGACGGTCCCCGGAAACTCCGCGTCGCGATGGCCGTCAAAGCGCAGGGTGATATGGCCCAGCTCGCGCAGATTTTGCTCGGCAACGTCGCCGACGGCGGTCACCGGGTAGCGCAGCTCGCCAAGCTGCAGCTCTGCACCCGGCTGCAGCGAACCGGCAAGCTCGCCGTGGTTGTGAATAAAGCAATACGCTTCGATATCCGCCGGGGCGCCCTCGCGGAAGGTGATCAGCATTTGCTCTTCCAGCGCCATCGCCGCGCAGGCGCCGATGTGCGTAATGGTGGTCTGGTAAATCACGGTCATGTTCTGGCCCCTCTTACTGGTAAATAAATCCGGAAACGAACCACGCGATCAGCACCGTTGGCGCGCCGGTCAAAAAGCGGCTGACCAGCACCGACGGCACGCCGACGCGCACGGTATCCTGGCGAGCTTCGGCCAGCGACAGGCCAACCGGGATAAAATCGCAGGCGGCCTGGGCGTTAATGGCGAACAGCGCCGGCAGGGCGAGGTGCGGCGGAATATTGCCGAGGCCGATCTGCACGCCGATCAGTACGCCAATCACCTGGGCGATAACCGCGCCGGGGCCGAGAAACGGCGACAGCAGCGGGAAGGAGCAGATCAGCGCCAGGGTCACCAGACCCAGCGGATGGCTGGCGAGCGGCGCCAGGCCATGGGCGATCCAGTCGCCGATGCCGGAGGCCATGATGATGCCGATCAGCGCCGAGACGAAGGCCATAAACGGCAGGATGGTTTTCAGCACCGTATCGATGGTGTCGCGTCCGGCCTGGAACAGCACCGCCACCACCGAGCCCATCCCCATCCCGACCTTCGCCAGTAGGCCATCGCTCTGTTCAGTGATCTTTTTGCTGGCGTCGTAGTCGCGACCCGCGCGGTTGTTCTCCGCCGGTGGCTCGGGAGCTATCGTGCCGCCGGTCGCGATGCGCTGAATGTTCTCCTCCTTGACGCCGGAGACGTAGATATCTTCTGTGATGTACTGGGCCAGCGGCCCCGATTTGCCGGTGGCATGGATATTCACCGTCGGGATGCGGCGCTTGGGATAGAGCCCGCAGCGCAGGGTGCCTCCGCAGTCGATAATCGCCACGCCGATGTCGCTTTCCGCCGGTTCGCCCTCTTTAAAACCGTCCACCGCCTGCCAGCCGGTCAGGCTGGCGATGCGGTCAACGATCGCCGGGCGGGTGCCGGCGGCGATATAGACGATCTTTTTGCCCTCGACGACGTCGAGTTCAAGGGGGCCGCCCCAGCCGCCGGTGCCTTTCTCAATACGAATCCGGGTCATGATGTCGCTCCTGACAGATGCACTTTCTGAGCCAGCTGAATCGCCATTTTTCGCTCGAAAATCGAGGTGGTCAGGTCGGTAACCCAGCCGCGGAAGAAGTTGGTCACCAGCCCGACCAGCAGATAGCTCACCGCCAGCGGACCGAGCGGCAGGCCGAGGGTGGTGAGGCCGTTGGCGATGCCGAGATAGACGAACAGTTCGCCGGGGTTGATATGCGGAAACAGACCGTTCATTGAGTGGCAGCTATAGGACGCCGCCGCGTAATAGCTGGGCTTGTACTTCTCTGGCATAAAGCGGCCCAGGCTCAGGGTCATCGGGTTACAAAACACAAAGGTACCGATGCAGGGCAACAGCAGGTAGCGGGAGATCGGGTTCCCGGCGCAGCGCTGCGCCAGTTTTTCGATCCGCTGCTGGCCAATAAAGTTGATCAGCGCGTTCATGATCACCAGCAGACTGATCAGCAAGGGGAGGATCCCGGTCACCATGCCGGTAAACACCTCGCCGCCTTTCTGAAACAGGCCGATAAACCACTCCGCGCCGTGGGTCACGACGTCAATCATTGTTCTCTCCTTCAGCATGTTATTTTTCTTGCTAACTGCAGGCCGATTTTAATCATTTTGAAAGGTTTTAAAGTGTTAAATGGATCGCAAAATGAAAGATAAATATTTTATTTTGAAAGATTGGCACTGAGAGGATGAAATAACGAGGGGCATGACAGCATGCAGGGAAGGGGTCGGTGAAGGACTATTTTGTCTACAAACGGATTGTCACTTTCTTGTTGGTCGTCGCATGCTTTACCATAATTATCCCTTGCTGAATTTGTTAAACGGAATTCCCATGTTGAAGCGTCGCTCTCTGGCTTTACTTCCCCTTTGTGTGCTCCTCGCTGCCTGCAGCAGCAAACCCAAGACTCCCGCGGAAACGGAGATGGCGAGTGGAACCGGCGGCTTTTTGCTGGAACCGCAGCATAACGTGATGCAGATGGGCGGCGACTTCGCCAACAACCCGGCGGCGGCGCAGTTCATCGATAAGATGGTGGCGAAGCACGGCTTCGACAGGCAGCAGCTGCAGGAGATCCTGTCGCAGGCGAAGCGTCTGGACTACGTTCTGCGGCTGATGGATCGTCAGGCGCCGACCGGCTTGCCGCCGACCGGGCCAACCGGCGCCTGGCTGCGCTACAAGAAACAGTTTATTACCCCGGATAACGTGCAGAACGGCGTGGTGTTCTGGAATCAGTATCAGGACGCGCTCAACCGCGCTTATCAGGTCTACGGCGTGCCGCCGGAAATCATTGTCGGTATTATCGGCGTGGAGACCCGTTGGGGACGGGTGATGGGCAAAACCCGCATCCTCGACGCGCTGGCGACCCTGTCGTTTAGCTATCCGCGCCGCGCCGAATACTTCTCCTCCGAGCTGGAAACCTTCCTGCTGATGGCGCGCAGCGAAAGCGACGACCCGCTGGATCTGAAAGGCTCTTTCGCCGGGGCGATGGGGTACGGCCAGTTTATGCCGTCGTCCTATAAGCAATACGCGGTGGACTTTAACGGCGACGGCCACATCAACCTGTGGGACCCGGTGGATGCTATCGGCAGCGTGGCCAACTACTTCAAACAGCACGGCTGGGTGAGCGGCGATCTGGTGGCGGTGCAGGCGCTGGGCCAGGCGCCGGGGCTGGAGAATGGTTTCAAAACCAAATACAGCGTGTCGCAGCTGGCGGCGGCGGGATTAACTCCGACCCAGCCGCTGGGCAACCATCAGCAGGCGAGCCTGCTGCGCCTGGACGTCGGTACCGGCTATGAATACTGGTACGGGTTGCCGAACTTCTACACCATCACTCGCTACAATCACAGCACCCACTACGCGATGGCCGTCTGGCAGCTTGGCCTGGCGGTTTCTCAGGCCCGCAGCGGTTATTAATACTGTCATCCGGCTGACAGTATCCGAGCCTCCCCGGATAACGGCGCGTAGCGCCTTATCCGGGCAACGGTCTGTTATCTGGTTGGTGGCCCCGTAAGCGCAGCGCGACCGGGGGATTTCCCGGAAAGGCCGCGCTTATCCTGCTGTTTCTTCCTGTCGGCATGCCTCCTGTCGACCTTTGTTACATTTCGCTCACCGACGCTGATTTACAATCTAATCCCGCCTCTGTATTGTTATGTTATAACATTTAATAAAAGGGGTAAGGATATGTTCGCATCGGTTTTTATGGCATCCGGCGCGGCGCGCCTGGCCATCGCTGGAATGCTGCTGGCGGCGCTATGGCTGGCGACCTGGTGGGCGGTGACGCTGCCATGATTGAACTGGAACAACTGGTAACCGGCTATGGCGGGGCGGCGATCACCCCTCCGCTGAGCGGGATGATATGTCCCGGCAGCCTGACGGCAATCGTTGGTCTCAATGGCTGCGGAAAATCGACCCTGCTGAAAACCCTCGCCGGGTTTCTTCCGCCGGTCAGCGGCCGCCTGCGCTGGCAGGGAAAGCGGCCGGTGATTGGCTGGCTGGCGCAGCGCCATGCCCTCGAGTCACAGTTTCCTCTCAACGTGCAGGATGTGGTGAGTCAGGGCGCATGGCCCGGCGTGTCGCTGCTGCGCGGTCTGAGCGGCGATACCCGGCGACGCATCGGCGCGGTGCTGGAGCGGGTCGGGCTGGCGAGCCTGGCGAAAACCCCGATCGAAGCGCTCTCCGGCGGCCAGTTTCAGCGCATGCTGTTTGCCCGGGTGATGGTGCAGCGGGCGCCGCTGGTGATGCTCGACGAGCCCTTCACGGGTATCGATGAAGTGACCAGTCGCGAACTGATGGAGCTGATCCTCGACATGCACCGGCAGGGGCAAACCATCCTGGCGGTGCTGCATGATAACCAGCGGGTAGCCGACTTTTTTCCGGAGACGCTGCTTTTAACCCGCCAGCGCGCCTGCTGGGGTGCCACCCGGGCGGTTCTCCCGGCCTTCAGCCAGGCGAGGTCAGCATGATCTGGCACACCTTCTTTCAACCTTTTATTGAATTCGGCTTTATGCGCCGGGCGCTGGTGGTCTGCCTGGCGCTGTCGCTAAGCACCACCATGCTGGGCGTCTTCCTGTTGCTGCGGCGCATGAGCTTGATGGGCGACGCGCTGTCGCACGCCATTCTCCCCGGCGTGGCGGTGGGCTATCTGCTGAGCGGCATGTCGCTGCTGGCCATGACCGTGGGCGGCTTTGTC
Organism: Klebsiella sp. GG_Kp173; assembly: GCF_040062415.1. NCBI lineage: Bacteria > Pseudomonadati > Pseudomonadota > Gammaproteobacteria > Enterobacterales > Enterobacteriaceae > Klebsiella > Klebsiella sp. GG_Kp173. The sequence goes on along the minus strand of NZ_JBEAFZ010000011.1, from coordinate 7,997 downwards.
GCCGGCATCGCGGTCGCGCTGGTGGCGGGATGGGTGAGCCGGCGGACGCCGTTAAAAGAGGACGCCAGCTTTGCTGGATTTTATCTGGGATCGCTGGCGCTGGGCGTCACTCTGGTGTCGCTGCGCGGCTCCAGCGTCGACCTGCTGCATCTGCTGTTTGGCTCCATTCTGGCGGTGGATCGTGACGCGGCGCTGTTTGTCAGCGGCGTCGCCAGCCTGACGCTGTTGTGCATCGCGCTGTGCTACCGCGGTCTGGTCAGCGAGGCGTTCGACAGTGCCTGGCTGCAGGTGAATAACCGCCGGCTGCCCGCGGTGCTGCATGGGCTTTTTCTGGCGCTGCTGGTGCTTAACCTGGTGGCGGGATTTCAGGTGCTCGGCACGCTGATGGCGGTAGGGGTGATGATGCTTCCGGCGGTCGCCGCGCGCTGCTGGGCGCGAACGCTGCCGGGCATCCTGCTGCTGGCGGCGCTCTCCGGCGCGCTCTGCGCCTGGCTGGGTTTGAGTCTCTCCTGGGCGGCCAGTCTTCCCGCCGGGCCCGCCATCGTGCTGACCGCCAGCGCGCTGTTTTTTATTTCGCTGTTTTTTGGCACGCGCAGCCGACTGCTGGTCGGCTGGCGCAAATTGATGGGGTAAGGAAATGATGAAACGTAGTGCAATAGTGGTCGCGCTGGCCTTCGGCCTGATGGCGCAGGGGGCGATGGCGAAAACGCTGAATGTGGTAAGCAGTTTTTCAGTGCTGGGTGATATGGTGCAGCAGGTTGGCGGGGAGCATGTCCATGTGGATACCCTGGTCGGCCCGGATGGCGATCCGCACACCTTCGAGCCGTCGCCGAAGGATAGCGCGCTGCTCAGCAAGGCCGACGTGGTGGTGGTTAACGGCCTGGGACTGGAAGGCTGGCTGGATCGCCTGATTAAGGCCTCTGGTTTTAAGGGCGAGCTGGTGGTGGCGTCGAAGGGCGTCAAGACCCATACCCTCGATGAAGACGGCAAAACGGTGACCGATCCCCACGCCTGGAACAGCGCAGCGAACGGCGCATTGTATGCGCAGAATATCCTCGATGGTCTGGTGAAAGCCGACCCGGAAGATAAAGCGGCGTTGACCAGCAGCGGCAAGCGCTATATCGACCAGCTGACGGCCCTCGACGGCTGGGCGAAAGGGCAGTTCAGCGCCATTCCGCTGGCCAAGCGCAAGGTCCTGACCAGCCATGACGCTTTCGGCTATTTTGGCCGCGCTTATCACGTAACCTTCCTCGCGCCGCAGGGGCTCTCTTCAGAGAGCGAGGCCAGCGCGGCGCAGGTGGCGGCGCTGATTAAGCAAATCAACGCGGACGGCGTCCATACCTGGTTTATGGAGAACCAGCTTGACCCGCGGCTGGTGAAGCAGATTGCCAGCGCCACCGGCGCGCAGCCCGGCGGAGAACTCTATCCTGAGGCGCTCTCCGCCCCGGGGGGCGTCGCGGATAGCTATGTCAAAATGATGCGTCATAACGTGGCGCTGATCGCCGCCAGCATGAAGTAAGCGTGCGATTTCTCATCCCGGCGCCGCCGGGATGATTCATTTTGGATGTCCCCTCGTAAATTCCACACCTCGTCCCCATATCTCTGTGGAAAGTGCTATCTTTGATGGCCTCTTTATCCGGAGCAAAGCGGGGCGATAATGACCGATTCAGAATTAATGCAGCTAAGCGAGAAGGTCGGCCGGGCGCTGCAGGCGCAGGGCGAGACGGTGACCACGGCGGAATCCTGCACCGGTGGCTGGATAGCGAAAGCCATCACCGATATTGCCGGCAGCTCAGCGTGGTTTGAACGCGGTTTTGTGACTTACAGCAACGAGGCCAAATCGCAAATGATCGGCGTCAGCGAAGCGACGCTGCGGGACAACGGCGCGGTGAGCGAACCGGTGGTGGTGGAGATGGCGATCGGCGCGTTGCGCGCCGCGCGCGCGGACTATGCCATCTCGGTTAGCGGCGTCGCCGGGCCGGATGGCGGCAGCGACGAAAAGCCGGTCGGGACGGTGTGGTTTGGCGTCGCCAGCGTTAGCGGGCAAGGGGTGACGCGGCGGGAATGCTTTGCCGGAGACCGCGAAGCGGTACGTCGTCAGGCGACGGCCTACGCGCTCAATCTGCTCTGGCAACAATTTCTACAAAAGACTTGATACTGTATGACTATACAGTATAATTGCCTCAACTGAACAAATATTAACGGCGAAGCGAACACGCTTCACCCTGCATGATTAGGAGTAACAATGGCGATCGACGAAAACAAACAGAAAGCGTTGGCGGCTGCACTGGGCCAGATCGAAAAGCAATTCGGTAAAGGCTCCATCATGCGCCTGGGTGAAGACCGTTCTATGGACGTAGAAACCATCTCCACCGGCTCGCTTTCTCTGGATATCGCGCTGGGCGCCGGCGGTCTGCCAATGGGCCGTATCGTCGAGATCTACGGGCCGGAATCCTCCGGTAAAACCACCCTGACGCTGCAGGTTATCGCCGCAGCGCAGCGCGAAGGTAAAACCTGTGCGTTCATCGATGCGGAACACGCGCTGGATCCGGTCTATGCGCGCAAGCTGGGCGTGGATATCGACAACCTGCTGTGTTCTCAGCCGGATACCGGCGAGCAGGCGCTGGAAATCTGTGACGCGCTGGCGCGCTCCGGCGCGGTTGACGTTATCGTCGTCGACTCCGTCGCGGCGCTGACGCCGAAAGCGGAAATCGAAGGCGAAATCGGCGACTCTCACATGGGCCTCGCGGCGCGTATGATGAGCCAGGCGATGCGTAAACTGGCGGGTAACCTGAAGCAGTCCAACACGCTGCTGATCTTTATCAACCAGATCCGTATGAAAATCGGCGTGATGTTCGGTAACCCGGAAACCACCACCGGCGGTAATGCGCTGAAGTTCTACGCCTCCGTGCGTCTGGATATCCGTCGCATCGGCGCGGTGAAAGAGGGCGACAACGTCGTCGGTAGCGAAACCCGCGTCAAAGTGGTGAAGAACAAGATTGCGGCGCCGTTCAAACAGGCTGAATTCCAGATCCTCTACGGCGAAGGCATCAACTTCTTCGGCGAGCTGGTTGACCTCGGCGTGAAAGAGAAGCTGATTGAGAAAGCGGGCGCCTGGTACAGCTACAACGGCGACAAAATTGGTCAGGGCAAAGCGAACGCTATCACCTGGCTGAAAGAGAACCCGGCGGCGGCGAAAGAGATTGAGAAGAAAGTGCGCGAACTGCTGCTCAACAACCAGGACTCTACGCCGGACTTCGCCGTTGACGGCAACGATGCAGAAGAAACGGAACAAGATTTCTGATATCGTCTAACAGAGTGATAAAGGGCTGCTTATGCGGCCCTTTTGCTTTTCTTAGATTATTGAGGTGCCTGTGACTGAACCTTCATCACGCCGCTCCGGCTACGCCCGCCTGCTGGACCGCGCTATCCGCATTCTGGCGATGCGCGACCACAGCGAACAGGAGCTGCGGCGCAAACTGGCTGCTCCGGTAATGAGCAAAAACGGCCCCGAGGCGCTGGACGTCATCCCTGAAGAGCTGGAGCAGGTGGTTGCCTGGTGTATCGAAAACCGTTATCTCGACGATAATCGTTTTGTCGGCCAGTTCATCGCCAGCCGGAGCCGCAAAGGCTATGGCCCCGCGCGCATTCGTCAGGAGCTCAGCCAGAAAGGCATTGCGCGCCAGGCCGTGGAACAGGCGATGCGCGAATGCGATATCGACTGGGTGAGCCTTGCCAGGGCGCAGGCGCAGCGTAAATACGGTGAACCGTTACCCTCCGCCTTTGCTGAGAAAGTGAAAATCCAGAGATTCCTGCTGTACCGTGGCTACCTGATGGAAGATATCCAGGAAATCTGGCGAAATTTTGCAGATTGACCCATCCGGGATTTTACTTCGCCGTAAAGAAAACTTATCTTATTCCCACTTTATTCCGTCGGGCCGCTGGTTGTGACAGTGCAGGCAGCGTCCTGGGCGATTATTCCTTTACACAAAATCATTCAAGCTGCATCAGGGCGGCAAGAGAGACTATCTTCCGCAACGCACGTCAGTTCGGTGCCGGAAGAGCAAGCGCAGCCAGGACAGAGGCGACTTGAAGGATGACGTGTAGCTTGATTTCAGGATAATTATGAGCAAGAGCACCGCTGAGATCCGTCAGGCGTTTCTCGACTTTTTCCATAGCAAGGGACATCAGGTAGTTGCCAGCAGCTCCCTGGTGCCGCACAACGATCCGACCCTGCTGTTTACCAACGCAGGGATGAACCAGTTCAAGGATGTCTTCCTTGGTCTCGACAAACGTAATTATTCGCGTGCGACCACCGCGCAGCGTTGCGTGCGTGCGGGTGGTAAACACAACGATCTGGAAAACGTCGGTTACACCGCGCGTCACCACACCTTCTTTGAAATGCTGGGCAACTTTAGCTTCGGCGACTACTTCAAGCAGGATGCCATCAAATACGCGTGGGAGCTGCTGACCGGTGAGAACTGGTTCGCGCTGCCGAAAGAGAAGCTGTGGGTCACCGTTTACGAGACCGATGACGAAGCATTCGACATCTGGGCCAATGAAGTAGGCGTCCCGCGCGAGCGAATCATCCGCATCGGCGACAACAAAGGCGCGCCGTTTGCTTCAGACAACTTCTGGCAGATGGGCGACACCGGTCCGTGCGGTCCGTGCACCGAGATTTTCTTCGACCATGGCGATCACATCTGGGGCGGCCCTCCGGGAAGCCCGGAAGAAGACGGCGACCGCTACATTGAGATCTGGAACATCGTCTTCATGCAGTTCAACCGTCAGGCTGACGGTACCATGGAGCCGCTGCCGAAGCCGTCCGTCGACACCGGTATGGGCCTGGAGCGTATTGCCGCGGTGCTGCAGCACGTTAACTCAAACTATGACATCGACCTGTTCCGCGATCTGATCGCCAGCGTGGCGAAAGTCACCGGCGCCACCGATCTGACGAACAAGTCGCTGCGCGTTATTGCCGACCACATTCGCTCCTGCGCCTTCCTGATCGCTGACGGCGTAATCCCGTCGAATGAAAACCGCGGCTATGTGCTGCGCCGCATCATTCGCCGCGCGATCCGTCACGGCAACATGCTGGGCGCGAAGGATACCTTCTTCTGGAAACTGGTTGCCCCGCTGATCGCCGTGATGGGCTCCGCCGGCGAAGAACTGAAGCAGCAGCAGGCTCAGGTTGAGCAGGTGCTGAAAACCGAAGAAGAGCAGTTCGCCCGTACTCTGGAGCGCGGACTGGCGCTGCTGGATGAAGAGCTGTCGAAGCTGAAAGGCGACACCCTGGATGGCGAAACCGCCTTCCGTCTGTACGACACCTACGGCTTCCCGGTCGACCTGACCGCGGACGTCTGCCGCGAGCGCAACATCAAGGTTGACGAAGCCGGCTTTGAGGCCGCCATGGAAGAGCAGCGCCGTCGCGCGCGCGAGTCCAGCGGTTTCGGCGCTGACTATAACGCGATGATCCGCGTTGACGGCGCCTCTGAATTTAAAGGTTACGATCATCTGGAGCTGAACGGCAAAGTGACTGCGCTGTTCATCGATGGCAAAGCGGTGGATAGCGTCAGCGCGGGTCAGGAAGCGGTAGTGATCCTCGACCAGACCCCGTTCTATGCGGAGTCCGGCGGCCAGGTGGGCGATAAAGGCGAACTGAAAGGCACCGGCTTCTCCTTCGCGGTCAGCGACACGCAGAAGTACGGCCAGGCCATTGGTCATATCGGTAAAGTCGCCAGCGGCTCCCTGAAAGTGGGCGACGCGGTGCAGGCCGATGTGGACGAGGCTCGCCGTCAGCGTATCCGCCTGAACCACTCCGCGACGCACCTGATGCACGCGGCGCTGCGCCAGGTGCTCGGCACCCATGTGGCGCAGAAAGGCTCGCTGGTCAACGATAAAGCGCTGCGCTTTGACTTCTCGCATTTCGAAGCGATGAAGCCGGAAGAGATTCGTGCAGTGGAAGATCTGGTCAACGCGCAGATCCGTCGTAACCTGGCTATCGAAACCAACATTATGGATATCGATGCCGCGCGCGCATCCGGCGCGATGGCGCTGTTCGGCGAGAAATACGATGACCGCGTCCGCGTGCTGCGGATGGGCGACTTCTCCACCGAACTGTGCGGCGGGACTCACGCGGCGCGTACCGGTGATATCGGCCTGTTCCGTATCACGTCTGAGTCCGGTACCGCCGCTGGCGTGCGCCGTATCGAAGCGGTGACCGGTGAGGGCGCGATGGCCATGCTGCACGCGCAGAGCGATCAGCTCAGCGATATCGCACAGCTGCTGAAGGGCGACAGCCACAATCTCGGCGAGAAAGTTCGCGCCGCGCTGGAGCGTACCCGTCAGCTGGAAAAAGAGCTGCAGCAGCTGAAAGAGCAGGCTGCGGCGCAGGAGAGCGCAAACCTCTCCAGCAAAGCGGAAGAGATTAACGGCGTTAAGCTGCTGGTCAGCGAGCTGGCCAGCGTGGAGCCGAAGATGCTGCGCACCATGGTTGACGATCTGAAGAACCAGCTGGGTTCGACGGTTGTGGTGTTGGCTACGGTCGCAGACGGTAAAGTTTCCCTGATTGCCGGTGTGTCTAAGGATGTGACAGATCGCGTCAAGGCTGGGGAGCTGGTTGGTATGGTCGCTCAGCAGGTGGGCGGTAAAGGGGGCGGTCGTCCGGATATGGCGCAGGCCGGTGGTACCGATGCGTCTGCTCTCCCTGCAGCGTTAGCCAGTGTGAAAGGCTGGGTCAGCGCAAAACTGTAATAACTATAAACGCATATACCCTAAATAATTCGAGTTGCAGGAAGGCGGCGACACAGCGAATCCCCAGGAGCTTACTCAAGTAAGTGACTGGGGTGAGCGAGGAAAACCAACACACATGCAACTTGAAGTATGGCGGGTTTAGGTGCCGTAACCTCAGGGAAATGGCACCTTGCGCGAGAAACACCGATAACGATAAAGTCGGGTTGAAATTGTGTATATCGGCTAAACTTAGGTTTAACAGAATGTGATGCCATGACTGCTTATACCGTAAGGTATTTGTCATTGCTTACTTTTTGGCGTTATATGATGGATAATGCCGGGATACGAGAGACCCGACTCTTTTAATCTTTCAAGGAGCAAAGAATGCTGATTCTGACTCGTCGAGTTGGTGAGACCCTCATGATTGGAGATGAGGTCACTGTGACAGTTTTAGGGGTGAAGGGTAACCAGGTTCGTATTGGCGTAAACGCCCCTAAAGAAGTATCTGTACACCGTGAAGAGATCTACCAGCGTATTCAGGCTGAAAAATCCCAGCAGTCCAGTTACTAAGGTTTCCGCGCCTCGCTGTTCAGTGAGGCGCATCACTTACCGCCGCTTTTTCCCTTTTTCTGTTTCTTCCCCCTGCATCATACCGCTTTTCATTACCCTTTGCCGCTTTGGTTGTTTGGCGTTATGCCAGCGTCAGGGCTGATTTCCTGTTGATAAATTGCCCTTTTTGCCGTTTTTGCACGCGAATTGCGTGCGAAGTGTGCAAACGAAAAAAGGTCTCGAAAAAGTGTTTGACTTATAAGTACCAGAAAGTAATATGTGCGCCATCGCAGCGACGAAGAGCAGAAACAAGTTCTTCGAAGCACTCGAAAGAGGCGTGTGTGGTGAGGTGGCCGAGAGGCTGAAGGCGCTCCCCTGCTAAGGGAGTATGCGGTCAAAAGCTGCATCCGGGGTTCGAATCCCCGCCTCACCGCCATTTTGCATCCGTAGCTCAGCTGGATAGAGTACTCGGCTACGAACCGAGCGGTCGGAGGTTCGAATCCTCCCGGATGCACCATCTTCTTTCTGAATTAAGAGAGAAGAGCTGCTGTGAAAGCAGCGGCCCGCAGTGCGAGGCATAATCGAGTCACTCTACCGATTAGGCCGTCATACTCAGTGTGGCATGTGTTAGTTGTGACACTGACGCGTAGTAAAGCAAGTTTCCCGATGCATCCGTAGCTCAGCTGGATAGAGTACTCGGCTACGAACCGAGCGGT